>NZ_JBISEP010000071.1:0-1035 GCF_044383835.1 Paraliobacillus sp. JSM ZJ581 | reverse complement strand
AGTCAACCTTAACTATACGTGGTTTCACGATGGCTTTCTATTTATTTAACTGTTGCATTTGATTTTACAATGAACCAAAGTATTTTTAGTTTCATCAACTAGAATTTACTTCTTAATTTTATCTGCCACTATTGCCCCTTTGCCCCCTACTCACTTCATTATTTAGATTATGCAGTATTAAATACTCTTACTGTTGTTGATTTAACTATATTTCTACTATCATCATTTTTATGCATTTAATCTATACCTTATTTTGCATCTACTTGTATTATCTATTCTTCAATTTCCTCTACATTTTCTGAAAATAAATCTTGTAACTCATTATCAGTATCAATATTATCTAGATACAATTTAGGTTCAGCCTTACATCCACTTAGTGTACTACTTCCATCAATTATACCTAGCATACTTGAAATAGTATCTATCATTACTAATTCTATTACTCTCATTAACTTTTCTCTATTTTCTTCTGTTAGATTATCATATAATTGTAATGCACTAATCCAATACTTATCAGTAGCATCCTCTACTCTTGTATTTTCAAGTAACCCTTTATATTCACTCTTTCCTTCTTGAACTATAGTTTTGTAAAGACTTCTAATAAAAATTTCCTTCATTCTACTTCCTCATTTCTTTATATAGTTTTTTGTTCATTTCAATTAACTCTTGTAATTTTGAATTTGGAATATCAGGGTAAACTCTCCTCAATTCCATTATATCTCTTGCAAGTAGCTGTCTTGCATTAGTTATTCCTTTATTGCTTCTTGAAACTATTCCTCTAACTGGATGTCTTTTCGTATGCCCAATTCTAGGAACATTTATTGCTGGTGCTGTCAATTCATCATACCCATCAACTAGCTTTTTCATTACAGCTTTTTGCCCTGCATGATGTGCATCTAACCCTTCTACACCTTTTATATCTTGATATGCACCAACCTTATATTTAGCTTCACTTACCCCCTTAGTAACTTTCGCAAAGCTCGTGTGTATCTCTTGTTGTACGTGAGTATCACGCATCGCGTTGATAGGTAAGCG
>NZ_JBISEP010000070.1:0-1201 GCF_044383835.1 Paraliobacillus sp. JSM ZJ581 | reverse complement strand
GATAAGTCGCGTTCAATTTTCTGTTGCTTCCCTATTCTTTTATGTACTAGATATTTATGAAATTACTACAATTGTATAAAAACGACTATAACATTTCCAAATATACCTTTCTTTTTAGGACGCTTAAGAGGGGGGAAGATACTAGTAGCTTTTCCATGGAATATATACAGTTTTCGATTTATGTCGAGTTAAGGATTATATTTATTGCTTTTTATTTTGAGGAAATACACAGAATAAGTATGACAAAGATAATACTATGTTAACGTAATATGATGAATAATATATTATATTCTATTTCATTAATCAATATATTATATTCTCACTTTTCTATTACATATATAAGAAATATAGATTCATTCATTTTTGATTCCACCGCTCACAAATACACATTCATATACAATACAACAAAAAAAACTCTCCCATCGAAGTGAGGGTAGTGCATACATGACCCAATTAGCTAGTGTTTGACATGAAATAAAGACGCCAGATCGTTCAAATTGCTTCTTATGGCGATAAAACTGCATTCCTTACACGTATTTTTGCGTCATCGTATAGAGCAAGAGGCTAAACTCCCTGGAAATACAGGTGCTGGCATTTTAGCTGTTTGAATAGGCGTTTGTATCTCATGTTGTTCACAATGGCGACAGCTATAGGCGTACTGGACATGTTCCACCACTTTCACCTGCGAAGGAATAACCTTTAATTCTTTACGCACTTACTTGTTCACGAAATGGTTGGACCCAATAATGCATCTGATACGTTTTAATTTCTTGCCTCGGCATCATTCCGCTATACTTTGCCCACTTTTCTTCCAGACATCATACCACGCTTTCCATTCTATTCGCTTGTCTTTTAAGGTCATCGCATAACCTCCCAATTTGTTTTCTAAGAAGATTATCACATAGATGCCCTGAGATTGTTATGTGTATTTTATTTCACGCTTACAATTTAAAAAATGCGTTTTTCAATGATTGAAGAAACATCCAAGCAGACTTACAATCATTAAAATAACGCATGTTCATATACTTTTTCAGTTCACTAAAAAAGCTGGTAAATAAAATAATCGTTTCACTCGGATACCAAATAGAACTCATTTATGATCTATATATAACTATGATTCTTAATGAGGTCTTGCCAGATAAACAGCAAAAAGAATGAGAATAATTCCTAGCACTATGAAAAACTTGTATAAAAAATTCCG
>NZ_JBISEP010000006.1:0-139616 GCF_044383835.1 Paraliobacillus sp. JSM ZJ581 | reverse complement strand
CTTAGCTACTTTAGGACGCGAACATAAAATAATTCAGTTGACTATTCTGACTCACCAACGTGATTTGACGTAGAACCGAAAAAACACCTTTCTATCAATGCTACAGTCATTGATAGAAAAGTGTTTTGTGTTTATTTTTGTTGTACATTAGCTAAATCCGCAAAGAAAGACGGATAAGATATATTTATACACGCCGGATCAATCAATTGCGTGTCTTGTTCAGCAATTAAAGATGCAATTGCAATCATCATGCCAATACGATGATCTCCGTATGAATTTCCAACTCCACCTGTTAATGAAGTATTCCCTTCAATAATCATTCCATCTTCAGTAGCACGAATGGATGCTCCTAGACCTTGTAATGTGTCTACAACAGACTGGATTCGATCTGATTCTTTATATCGCAACTCCTCAGCATCACGAATAACCGTTCTACCATTCGCTTGCGTCGCTAATAAAGCTACAATTGGTATTTCATCGATCATACGCGGAATAAGGTCGCCACCTATCTCTATTCCGTTTAAATCAGATGATTCAATTGTAATCGAACCAATAATTTCTCCTCCAATATGACGTTCTTCTTTCACTTCAATGGAAGCTCCCATTTTCTTTAGTACATCAATTATTCCCGTGCGCGTATGATTTAAACCGACATCATGGATGGTCAGCTTACTGTCTGGTACAATTGCAGCTGCAACTAAGAAAAAGGCAGCTGATGATATATCTCCAGGAACATCAATTGTTGTTCCTTTTAATGATTGATTGGTAAGTATGGTAATTGTTTTTTGGTCAATCGTTATATCTCCACCGAATGCTTGAAGCATGTTCTCAGTATGATCTCGAGTGGTTGTAGGTTCAATAATGTTTGTATTACCATCTGCAAAAAGTCCTGCTAATAGAACAGCAGATTTTACTTGGGCACTTTTAACAGGTGGAATAAAACTAATCGATTGAATTGCACCACCTCTGATAGAAATAGGTAAATACTTTCCGTTTTCACGACCGTCAATTTTTGCTCCCATTTGTCTTAATGGGCGAACGACTCGATCCATTGGTCGACTCGTAAGTGAATCATCACCAAATAATGTAACGTGAAAAGGTAAACCAGCCAATACGCCCAATAATAATCGAGCGGTTGTACCTGAATTACCTAAATCAATCGGCTGTTTTGGTTCCTTTAAACCATCTATTCCATTGCTATCAATCGTTACATTTGACCCTTCTTTTTGAATGGTTACTCCCATTGCTCTAAATGCATGAATTGTTCGCAAGCAATCCTCACCATCTAAGAAATTAGAGACTACAGTCCGTCCTTTCGATAATGATCCAAATATAATTGCTCGATGAGAAATCGATTTATCTCCTGGTACAGTTAGGTTCCCTTTTATTCCCGATTGAATAGCGTGTAGTATTTTATTAGTCAATACATCAAACCTCCTTTACTCTTGAAGCATTGTTTCATAACCATTTTTAATTAAAATGCGATGAGCATCTAATTGTTGTTCTTGTGTGACTAAGCTTAATCGAAGTACACCAGTAATGCCTTCTCGTATTTCTAAAATTTCTATATTTTTTATACTTATATCATTTTCAGCTAGTAATGAGACCACTTTTAATAGGGCACCTGTTTGGTCAAAAATATCAACATATACGTCGTAAAAAGAAGGAATCGCACCTTTTTTCTTTGCGCCTAATCCATCACGATATTCTCTTGCCTGTTCCAAATAATGATACATAGATATTTTATCATTCGTTTGAAGAAGTGTTTGCAATTCTGTCATTTCATTAATCCAATCTTTCAATAAACGATTAATAATTGTTTTATTTTGGAAGAAAATATCCTGCCACATCGATGGATTACTAGATGCAATACGCGTGATATCCCGAAACCCACCCGCTGCTAAATTAGGTATTCGCTCATGTTTTTTTTGCCATTTTTTAGCTTGATGAACTAAAGAAGATGCAATAAGGTGGGGGAAATGAGAGATCACACTTGTCATTTCGTCATGCTCTGTTGGATCTAATTCTAAAAAAGAGCATTTTGTCTCAGCTAATAATTGTTTTAGCTCTTCTACTCTTTCTTGACTTACCTGTGCCTCAGGGGTCAGAATATAAATAGCATTCTCGAATAAATGCGCTTTTGCTGCCTGGATACCCTTTTTGTGAGACCCTGCCATTGGATGTCCACCTATAAACGTTACATTTGGTTGTTTTATTTCCTTTGCCGCATCCATTATTGGTTGTTTAACAGAAGAAACATCAGTAACTAGTAATGAATTGGTTACATGGACATCTCTTAAATGATTAATAAGCTCAACCGTTTTAGATACAGGAGCTGCTAAAATGCAATAATCAGCGTTAGACAATGCCTTAGCAAAATCAGTTGTAATCTCATCAACAATACCATGTAATAAAGCATAATCTAATGTTTTTCGATTTGTATCATAACCAATAAGCGTAGTATTTGAACGTTTCTTAATATTAATTGCTAGCGAACCACCAATTAACCCTAACCCCGCAATCACCACTCTTTTACTCATGATTGATCCTTCTCAATTAAAGGACGAAGATAATCATGTAATAAATCTTGTAATTCCTTCATATCTTGTTGATGACCAATTGTAATACGAACGCCTTTTGGATGCCCTAACGCTTCGCCTGAACGGATAATAAACCCTTTTGTTAGTAGATGCTCAAATAACTTATCACCCGTAATAGGAAGTTTAACAAAAACAAAGTTAGCTTCCGAGTCGTAATATTTTAAACCCAACTCATCTAAAAAAGTTAAAAATAGCTGCTTGTTTTCCACTGTTTTATTGACAGAATTTTGTAAAAAATGAGTATCTTCTAAAGCGATCATAGCTGCCTGTTGAGCAATAGTAGTCGTGTTAAATGGTCCTCGAGTGATGTTGAGTAAGTTTGCAATATCTTCTGATGCAACGCCATAACCGACACGTAAACCGGCAAGACCGTAAGCTTTTGAGAACGTTCTTAAAGTAACTAGATTAGTGTACTGACTAATCGATTGGATTGTTTCAGGTGCATCTGATACTGTAACGTATTCATAATACGCTTCGTCAACTACTACTAATACGTTATCCGGGCAATTATTCATAAAATATGCTAATGATTCATTGCTAATGAGGCAACCTGTTGGATTATTTGGTGTACACAACCAAACTACTTTTGTATCAGCATCAATAGCTTCAAGCATCGCCTCTAAATTATGATACCCATTTTCTAAAGGGATTTCTTTGACGGTAGCTCCTTGTATTAACGCATTATGTTTATATTGTGGAAAAGTGGGTTTGGCTATGATGGTATTTGTCCCTGGTTCTAAAAAAGTGCGACAGATAATATCAACTACTTCATCAGAACCACATCCAAATACAAGCTGATCCTTAGCTATACTGTGTTTTTTAGCTAACTGTTCTCTTAGTTCTGCCGCATAACCATCTGGATATAATTCAAATTGCGTAGTTAAAGCAGGTAATGCTTTTTTCACTTCATCTGAATAACCAAACGGGTTTTCATTTGAAGCCAATTTAATGATACGATTTAAGTTATATTCTTTTTTAACCTCTTCTATTTGTTTTCCGGGTTTATAAGGTTTCATTTGTTTTAGTACTTTTTTAGCTTTCATAAAAACGCTCCAATCACATATTCATTAAATCCGGTCTTAACTTTTTTGCTTCATGATGAAAGATATGTTGAATTTCTGATTGTTTAGTTGATGTATTAACAGTAATCATTACACGAATGCAATTTTTTAAGCTACCTGGTACATCAATTTCTTGCATACACATGACAGGAACATAATTCCAACCATCCAGTTTTCGTATTGATTGCGCTGGAAAAGTAGCATTTAATTCTGCTGTTACAGAAACAAATACAGATGCTACATTTTCAGGAATAATTTTGTTTTTTTCTATCATATCTTCTACAAGAATTGCTGTATTCGTTAATATTTCGTGCTTGTCATTCCTCGTAACTGTTGTCGCTCCTCGAATACCACGTATCACTTTTTCACCAACTCTCGTATGAATTTTTCTAATAAATAAGCTAAATCACGATCATCAACAACAGCTACAGTCGGTGAACCTAGTGATTTTAACAAAACCATTTGTACAGTTTGGTTTTTCGTTTTCTTATCTTTTTTCATACGGTTAATTAACTTTGTAATTTGAAGTGGTGGTAACGTTGTTGGAAATTGATTTTTTTTAATCCATTCCAATAATGATTCATATGGTAGTGAAGTATTGTACACATAATCACTAACGCGAAAAGCGAATAGCATTCCTATTGCCACTGCTTCTCCATGTGTAATTTCTCCATAACCAAGTTCAGCTTCAAGTGCGTGCCCCAACGTATGACCAAAGTTTAAATATTGACGAATATGTGATTCCTTTTCATCTTTTTCTACAATATCTGCTTTAACTGAAATGCCTTTTACTAAGTGTTTCATTAGTTCTTGATCAGATAATGGCTTCGTCACATCTACCGTCTGCATTTCATCCCAAAAAGATGGACTGTGAATAAGACTATGTTTTACAATTTCAGCATACCCTGAACGTAATTCTCTTAACGGAATCGTGTGTAATGTTTCAACATCATAAATAACTGCTTGAGGAGGATAGAAATTACCAATTAAGTTTTTTCCTTCTGGGTGATTGACAGCCACCTTACCACCAACACTACTATCATGAGCCAAAACGGTAGTCGGCATTTGGATATAGTCTATTCCACGCATGAAGGTTGATGCTACGAAACCAGCCAAGTCACCAATCATCCCACCTCCTAGTGCGATAATTAACCCTTGTCTATCTAACCCAGTTTGAATTGCTTCTGTAATAATATCAAAATACACACGAATACTCTTTGAATTTTCGCCAGCTGGAACAACAGTGTAGTGAACAGTGTGTTCTGACTGAAGTGTCGAAATGATATCATGTAAATATAATTCTTCCACATTACTATCCGTAATAATAAAAATACTACTATATGTTTTATTAACAAACTGATTGACTTTAAACCGTAATTGCCTACCAATGGAAACCTGATAATGATTTGTACTTGTTTGAACCGAAATTGTTTCCATTAAAAACACCTTATTTCTTCACGATATGCTTCAATTGCTTGCTGTAATTTCGGAAATTGATCATGTGGAAATTGTTCTAACAAGGCTTTCGCTATTTCAAATGCTACAACATGCTCCATTACTACAGCAGCAGCTGGCACGGCACAGGAATCAGAACGTTCAATACTTGCATTAAACGGTTCCTTCGTGTCAATATCCACACTTTGCAGCGGTTTATACAATGTCGGGATTGGTTTCATAACACCTTTTACCACAATCGGCATACCAGTTGTCATACCACCTTCAAAACCTCCGAGACGATTGGTTTTTCGATAGTATCCTCTTTCTTTTTTCCATGCGATTTCATCATGGACTTGACTTCCATTTCTTCTTGCTGCCTCAAAACCAATTCCGAACTCTACACCCTTAAAAGCATTAATACTTTGAACAGCACCAGCAATCCTTCCATCTAATTTACGGTCATAATGTACGTAAGAACCTACACCAGCTGGCATCCCCGTTACAAACACTTCACAAACTCCACCAATAGAATCACCATCTTGTTTGGCCTGATCAATGGCATGCATCATTTCTTTTCCTGCTTCTTCGTCTAAACAGCGTACTGGAGATGCTTCAGAAATTTCTATTTTTTCTTTCATAGAATAGTCTTTCTCTTCTGCGGTAATACCAGCAATTTCATTCACATAACCTACAATCTCAATCCCTAGGTGATGAAGTAATATTTTAGCAACAGCACCAGCAGCAACACGCACAGTAGTCTCTCTTGCAGATGATCGTTCTAGTATGTTACGCATATCTCTATGTCCATATTTCATTGCGCCATTTAAATCCGCATGCCCCGGTCTAGGACGAGTTACTTTTCTACGTATTTTCTTATCAGGATCAACGGGATCTTCTCCCATAATATCTTCCCAATGTTTAAAGTCATCATTATGGACAATTAAGGCAATTGGTGATCCTAATGTATATCCATGTCTTACACCGCCAGCGATATCTACTAAATCTTTTTCTATTTGCATTCGCTTACCACGACCATGTCCTTTTTGTCGTCTCAGCAATGATTCATTAATATTCTCTGTAGTTAGTGGCATTAACGCGGGAATGCCTTCAATAATTGTCGTTAATTGTTTGCCATGTGATTCTCCAGCTGTTAAATAACGCATTACAATCCCCCCAGATTATTATAATTTTGTATTACTATATCATACCTTTCCGATTCTGTGTGTAGCAAATTGATAGATTATTCTATTTTTTCGAAAATTAATCTTAAATTGACCGTATTATTCTATTTTTTGATAAAAAAATGTATCTATCACTTTAAATCCATACTTATCTGGCGTGAATATTTGTTCCGTACTACCAACAAAAAATACCCCTTGTGAATTCAATGAATTATTAAAATTATGATAAATTTTTTCTTTTGCTTCTTCTGTAAAATAAATCAGTACATTGCGGCAAACAATCAAATCAAAATTCTCAGGATATGGATCAGACAAGAGGTTATGCTTTTTAAAAGTTATCGCCTTTTTTAATTTTTCATCAATAACGTACTCTGAATTATGTTTCACAAAAAATTTGTCTTTTAGATCTTTCGGCACTTCTTTTAACGCACGCTCCGAATATACACCTTTCCTGGCACGAGTCAATATTTTTTCATCTATATCTGTTGCAATAATCGTTACTTTTGACAAATCGATATATTGACTAAGCATCATTGCTAATGTGTACGGTTCATCTCCAGTGGAGCATGCCGCGCTCCATATTTTCAAGTTATCTTTCTTATTCAATAATTGAGGTAAAATTTTTTTTTCCAAAACACCCCACCTTGCTGAATTGCGATAAAATTCAGAAACATTTATCGTTATTTTATCTAAAAACTCTTCCATTAGTAACTGATCAGATACTAATGCTTTATAAAATGTATTAAAATCCTTAAACCCTTTTTTGTCTCTAAGTGAGGTCAACCTCCGTTTCATCTGCACTTCTTTATATAGAGACAAGTCTATCCCAGTTTTATTTTTTATTGATTGACTAAATGATTGATAATCAGTCATTTACTCTCCTCCTCCTGTCGATGAGCTAATAGTAAAAACCCCGTCAATGACGAGGGGAAAAATAATTATATTTATTGTTGGAACGAAACACGACGCAAGTGATTTACCTACGCCGGATAAAGAATATTACTATATATGCGTATGACTAACACGTTAAAGTCAAATATTGAAAAAAAGACCAATTTCTCTTAGAGCATTTTCTTTAGAATCTGAGCCATGAATTACGTTGGAACGAATACTAGCACCGAAATCTGCACGAATCGTACCAGGATCGGCTTTTTTGGGGTCGGTTGCTCCAATTAAATTTCGTGATTCCTCAATAATATTTTCACCTTGCCATACCATTGGAACAACTGATCCAGAAGTAATAAAGGAAACTAAATCATTAAAAAAATCTCTACGTTTATGAGCTTCATAGTGTTTTTCAGCTAATTCAGGTGAAATGGTTATTACAGACGCTCGAACCAATTGATATCCTTTTGCTTCAAACCGAGAAATTACTTGTCCAATGATACCTTTCTTTACACCATCTGGTTTTATCATAATGAATGTTTGTTCCATGTTTAAGAATCAGCTCCTAATACAATGATATAGTTACGCCTTTCTTTTCCCAATATAATTAGTTATTTCTTCAAATGTTTTTTTTGCCTTTATATCAGGTAATGTTTCTAGAGATTTACATGCTTTATTCAGGTATCGATTACTTATTTGAAAAGATTTTTCTATCGCATCAGAGTTTCTTATGTATTCAATAAGTGGATCAATTTGACCTTGATGAATCGTTTGATGTGAAAACACTTCTACTATTTCATTATAAAATGCCTTATCTTTCATAGCAATCAGAGTTGGTAACGTAATATTACCTTGAATTAAATCGCTTCCTGACGGTTTCCCAAGCTGTTTGGAAGATGAGGTAAAATCCAATATATCATCAATAATTTGATAAGACATTCCAATGTAATAGCCAAATTGCTTTAATTGTCGTTCCTGTTCTATTGGAACATTTGCTGCAATTGCACCTAATTGACAACTTGATGAAATGAGTAAAGCTGTTTTTCGTTTAATTCTTCTTAGATAATGACGCAAATGTTGATCATAATTATATTTGTCTTTTATTTGCTCTATTTCACCAACCGTTAAATCAATCATCGTTTTAGCTAAGATTTGATGTGCTCTTGGATTGTTAAGATTAGATAAATACTCTAATGACCGCGCAAATATATAATCACCAGTATACATTGCAGTTCGATTGTCCCATTTTTCCTTAACAGTTGGTTCTCCGCGCCTTAATTTTGCATCATCAATGACATCATCATGAACCAAAGAAGCCATATGAATCAATTCTAATGATACAGCTACAGATTTTAAATGTGATAAATTATAATCACCAAAATGACCTGCTAACAAAACAAAAATTGGACGTAGTCTTTTACCTCCAGCTTTTAAAAGTTGTGTTGAGGCATCATTCAATATGGGGTGTTTGGCATGGATTGTTTCTTCCAATCCCTGTTCAATCACCTGCAGATCAGATTTTAGATAAGAATATGTCATTGCTAGTTTCATTATATAATTCACCTTTAAATTTGTTATTCTTAATTTATTCTATCTTGCTTCCCGTTCTTTTTTACCCATATGCATAGCAGCAACCCCACCTGTGTAGCTTTTCACTTCAACAGCAGTCAAACCTGCATCCTCAAACATTTTTTTTAGTTTATTTTTACCTGGAAAGTTTTTCGCTGATTCGTGCAACCACGCATATTCTTTGTAGCTTTTCGCCATAACCTTTCCAAAGGTAGGCATAATAAATTTAAAATAGAAATAATATAATTGCCGAAAGATAGGTAAAGTTGGTTGAGATGTTTCAAGACAAACGACCTTGCCTCCAGGTTTAACCACTCTTGCCATTTCATTTAATACTTGCTGATAATCTGGCACGTTACGCAAGCCAAATCCAATGGTCACAAAATCAAAAGTATTTGATTCGAACGGTAATTGCATTGCATTACCTTGGATAAATGAAAGCTGAGGTTGAATCTGGTTATTATGTTTATCTTTAGCAATAGATAACATGTTCTCACTGAAATCTAGACCGATGATTTTGCCTGAACGTCCAGACTGCTCAGCTAATGCAAAAGTCCAATCTCCTGTCCCACAACAAACATCTAGTGCCGAAGATCCCCTTTTTACTTTCATTTTTTTCATTACATCTTTTCTCCATGCTTTATGTCGATTAAAAGAAATAATAGAATTCATACAATCGTAACGTTGATAAATTTTCTCGAACACATGATGTACACGTTCTTCTTTTGTCTGTTCTTTCATTTCTTACCCTTCTTCCACCGATAACTTATAATGGTTAGAATCTTTTATAAAAAAGGACTGAGCATACGTTTTTAAAAATTGGAATTGTGTCGGTACGTTATAAAACAGTTCTTTTGATAGCAGAAAATGCTTATGTATTGTTGATTCAATTGTTTCTAACAGTTGATTAGCAATTACTTGTTCTTTGCTTAATTGTTCAATAAATAGTTCAAATAATGGGGAATGTTGTTTCGTTAAAAATGCAGTTTTTTCTTGAAGTAACCGTTTTGTTAAAAGCCATTGTTGGATAAAAGAATCAATCGAAGGATTGTTAATGTGATTTGCTACACGAACAATGAGAATAGATTCCAATGCTTTTACTCCATCCACCCAATCATTTAAAGACTGTTTCTTCTCATAGAACAATGTCATTTTTATTTCATTGATTTCTTTAATGGTAGACGCCAACGTAGCAATCATAGCAATATCTTCAAGCTTAGAAAGCATATAATAATATATGCCACTAAAATAATCGCCTGCCAAAACGGTTAACTGTCTGCTTTTTGTTGTTTGTTTTGATTCTTGATCATGTTTTTCTGATACTAAATCGTGTGTATCTAATGCTATTTGTACTAGCATCGTAGTTAAAATGTAATTTTTCTTCTTTTCTTCTGAATAAGATGTTTGTTCTATCAAGTTATATAAGATCACAAGCTTATCGTTGTTTATAACTGGCTTTTTAATAAACTTTTTTAAGTATGGATGTTGAAGTTTATCTTCTAACTCTACTTTTATGCTATTAAATGATACGTCTGTCATAGGATCACCTAAACCCTTTCTCCAAAAAACCATACCGAAAACGGAATTTCATTAAAAATAGTATAACATAAGTTATATCATTTTGCTTTTGTATGTAGCAATTGATTATTGATCGTTTCGCACTTGACCAACGCTAGATTCAATAATAGCTTTTCCTTTAATTTTAATAGCTGAAGTATGTTCTGTAAATTGAACGACTAACATTTCATTTTGGTCAAGTTTTTCAGAGTGATGAAATTTTGTATCCATTCCCCTCGTTAAGCCAATTACTTGTACGCCATTTTCTAGTGCTTTGACAATAAAAAAATCCCCTTGCGATATCTCCTTCATATTAGCATCCCTCTCATTTTTTCATATAATAGAAAAAGGGTGCATAATGCACCCTTTTTTTTGCGCCCATATGTAAATGTTTATTTTACACTATCTTTAAGGGCTTTACCTGGTTTAAACGCAGGTACTTTGCTAGCTGGAATTTCAATTTCAGCACCTGTTTGTGGGTTACGACCTTTACGAGCAGCACGTTCACGTACTTCGAAGTTACCGAAACCGATTAATTGTACTTTTTCACCGTCTTTTAGTGAATCCATGATAGTTTCAAAAACTGAATCTACAGCTTTTGTTGCATCTTTTTTGGATAGTTCGCTTTTTTCAGCGACTGAATTAATTAAATCTGTTTTGTTCATGATATTCACCTCCTCCCAAAATCAATTACCTTTGAAGCGTACGAACATAAATGATATACATATACCATTTGTTCACAAAGATAGTACATATACTTCCAATCATCAATTAAATGATGACAAGGCTTATAATAAACGACTTTTCCTTTAAATTCAACAAAAAATAGAAAAATTTATAATAATTTGTTCTTTCGTCCTAGTAATAACCTGCCAATCTTGCTAATTTCAATTGAATCTTACCATAAGAAAACTTATATTGCAAGTGTTTACAAACATTGATATATTAGCTTTTCACACTTTTTTTTCAGACAAAAAACGACTTGATTTACAAGTCGTTACAAAATTATTGCTATTAAACCTCCGGAACCTTCATTTATAATACGTTCCAAGGTCTCTTTTAGTTTATATCTAGCATTCTCAGGCATTAATGATAGCTTTCCTTGAATACCTTCCCTTACAATTGAGCTTAATGACCTGCCAAAGATATCAGACTGCCAAATAGATAAAGGATCTTCCTCAAAATCTTGCATTAAGTACCTAACTAATTCTTCACTCTGTTTTTCGGTACCAATAATTGGAGAAAATTCTGATTCTACTTCTACTTTTATCATATGAATAGATGGCGCAACTGCTTTTAATCGTACCCCGAAGCGAGCTCCTTGTCGAATAATTTCTGGTTCATCTAAACGCATATCGTTGATCGATGGAGCAGCCACACCATAGCCCGTTTGCTTGACCATTTGTAAGGCATCGGCTATTTGATCATATTCTCTTTTGGCTTCAGTGAAATCTTGCATTAATTGAAGCAGATGATCTTTACCTCTGATTTCTTCTCCAACAATCTCTTTTAAGACTTGATCATATAAATAATCAGCAGCTTCTAAATCAATTTCAGCAATACCTTCACCCATTTGAATACCGGCTATTTTAGCTTGATCAATATAGTCATAATCATCAAATTGGCCAACCACTCTATCTACATCTCGAAGCCGCTTGATATCTTTTACAGTTTCTTGTATAGCTAATTGATAGCTTTCCCTCAACCAATGCTCTTCATTTAAAACCATGACCCAACTCGGTAAGTTCACATTAACTTCTAATACAGGGAATTCATATAGAGCTTCTCTAAGTACATTATACACATCATGTTCTCGCATGTTTTCAACACTCATAGATAAAACGGGAATATCGTATGTCTCTGCTAAGTCTTGTCTTAAAAGCTCTGTATTTTGATGATAAGGCTGTACAGAGTTAATTACCATGATAAACGGCTTCCCTACTTCTCGTAGTTCTTCTACAACTCTTTTTTCTGCATCTAAATATTCTTCCCTTGGAATGTCACCAATTGTTCCATCTGTTGTTACAACCACACCCATTGTGGAATGCTCTTGAATCACTTTTCTTGTTCCGATTTCCGCCGCTTCATGAAACGGTATCGATTCTTCGTACCATGGCGTATGAATCATTCTTGGCCCATTCTCGTCTTCAAATCCTTGCGCACCGTTTACCGCATAGCCCACACAATCAACTAATCTAACATTCACATCCAATCCTTCATCGACTTGTACACTTACAGCTTGATTTGGGACAAATTTGGGCTCTGTTGTCATAATTGTTTTTCCTGCTGCACTTTGAGGTAATTCATCTTGTGCTCTTACTCGTTCACCTTCGTCGGTAATGTTCGGTAAAACAGCTTGCTCCATAAATTTTTTAATGAAAGTTGATTTACCAGTACGTACAGCTCCTACAACCCCTAAATAGATATCACCATTTGTTCGTTTTGAAATATCCTTAAAAATATCAACTCTTTCCAAGTGATCCCCTCCTGATCTCCTTAACGCCTTCACGATTACGAACCTTTGACAATTTCATTCTATGACATTGTCCCATTAAAATATGACTTAATCATATGAAAAATTTAAGATAATGGAGCAAATGTAGTTCATGATCATTCACAAAGCCGATTCTTATCGATCTCTCTTAAATAGTTATGCCAATTAAACAAATAATAGAAGGGGAATTATAGATTATTTTAATTTTATCGATTTTTAAAAAGAATTAGTTATATGCTATGTTAAACAAAAAAAGAGATAGAGTATTTAAATCTCTATCTCGGTATGACTAAATAATACCCAAAGCAACCCTAAAATAAATACCTGTGCGCTTTATTTTATGCGGATTCTGGAGTGTTTGTATCCTCATCAGCCCAATTCGGTTACTTTTTAAATAATTGTCCTAATGCGTTTATATCCTTAGGTACGTTATTTTTAGTAATGGATTGCACCAATTTGTCTTCTTTTTCTTTTGAAATTGGTTTGTTTGCCATTTTGGCAAGTTGTCTCACAAGATCACGAACTGTTTTTTCATTTGAGAAATCAGCATTTTGTACTGAATTAGCAACGTTTAAAATTTGATCGGGACTTATGTTAGAGTTTTTTTGAATCTGATCAAACATATTTTTTTGAAAATCGCTCACACGCTCTCCTCCTTGACTAATATCTTCTAGATACTATATGCAAGTCGGATTATCATTGTTCATTATTGCTGATATCTATTAGATAAAACGTTTGATAAATCTTCCATTTCGTGTCGGCGCATACGTGTCATTAATTGATCAACAACATCTTTTGGATTAGCATCTTCAAACAAAATCTTATACAATCCTTTAGTAATAGGCATTTCAACATTTTCTTTTTCAGCTAGCTCATAAGCTGCTTTAGTTGTGCGAACACCTTCAACTACCATCCCCATTTCACCCAAGACATCATCAAGATTTTTACCTTTTGCTAAAAGATTCCCCGCCTTCCAATTCCGACTATGTACACTAGTACAAGTAACAATTAAATCACCCACACCGCTTAATCCTACAAATGTTAGTGGATCAGCACCTTTTGCTGTCCCTAAACGCGCAATTTCTGCTAATCCTCTCGTAACTAATGCTGCTTTTGCATTATCACCATAACCTAGCCCATCAGAAATACCCGCACCTAATGCAATAATATTCTTAAGTGATCCACCAAGTTCAACACCAATCATATCAGCACTTGTATACACACGGAAATGTTCATTGATAAATAGATCCTGTACTTTTTCTGCTTCTGCCATCGTTTTAGAAGATGCTGTTACCGTTGTCGGATGTTTGAGACTAACTTCTTCTGCATGGCTTGGTCCTGATAAAACAACGATGTCTGTATAACATTCTTGAGGTAACTCTTCCTCCATCATTTCAGATACTCGTTTTAGCGATTGAGGTTCAATCCCCTTTGTACCATGTATAATAGTTACACGATGTTCTAAGATCTTAGCTACTTTTCGGCACACTTCTCTTATCGCTTCTGTAGGTAGCACAAACACAATCGTCGATACATCCTTCAACGCTTCATCTAATGATGTGTAAGCTTTAAGACACTCAGGTAATACAACATTTGGTAAATAATTTTTATTTGTATGTGTATGATTAATTTCATCTGCATGTGATTGATTATGTGTCCATAATCGCACATCATGTCCATTATCCTTTAACACCATTGCCAATGCAGTTCCCCAACTACCTGCACCTAAAACAGCTATTTTTTCCATGCTTATCCTCCTCTATTGTCTACGTCTTGCGAAAATTTTTATCGGAGTTCCTTCAAATCCAAATGCTTCGCGTATTCTATTTTCTAAAAAACGTTCATATGAAAAATGTAATAGTTCTGGGTCATTTACAAAAACAACAAAACTAGGCGGCTTTACTCCTACTTGTGTTGCATAGAGTATTTTCAAGCGTTTCCCTTTAATCGTCGGAGTTGGATTCACTGCAAGTGCATCCATGATTACATCGTTTAGTACATTTGTTTCCACTCTTTTTGTATGATTCTCACTTGCCTCTAATACTTGTGGCAGAAGTGTATGTGTTCGTTTTTTCGTTTTTGCAGATAAAAATACAATTGGAGCATAATCCAAGAATAGAAAATGAGCTCTAATTTTATCTTCAAATGCCTTCATCGTTTTCTCATTACTATCAACAGTATCCCACTTGTTCACTACAATAACTACTGCCTTACCTGCCTCATGTGCATAACCAGCAATTTTTTTGTCTTGTTCTATAATTCCTGTTTCAGCATCAATTAACGTCAAAACAACATCTGAACGTTCAATCGCTTTCAACGCACGTAATATACTGTATTTTTCAGTAGTTTCATAAATTTTACCTCGTTTACGCATGCCAGCAGTATCAATAATCACATAATCACGTTCGTCTCTAGTGAACGGTGTATCTATAGCGTCTCTAGTAGTTCCTGCAATCTCACTAACAATAACTCGCTCTTGTTGTAATAAAGCATTTACTAATGATGATTTACCTACATTTGGTCTACCGATTAAACTAAAATAAATCGTATCTTCCTCCACTTGTTCCGTTTGTTTTGTAGGAAAATAACTTACTACTTGGTCTAATAAATCACCTAATCCTAAGCCATGTGTTCCTGAAATTGGAAAAGGCTCACCAAATCCAAGAGAATAAAATTCATAAATGTGCTCTTTCATTTCTAGATTATCTATTTTGTTTACCCCAAGTACGACAGGTTTATTTGATTTAAATAATAGTTTAGCAACCTCTTCATCTGCACCAGTAATACCTTCACGACCGTTTACCATAAAAATAATAACGTCCGCTTCATGAATCGCCACTTCTGCTTGTTCCCGCATTTGAACAAGTAATGGCTCATCACCTAATTCAATACCACCAGTATCAATCAAATTAAACGTAGTGGTCAGCCATTCAGCTTGAGCATAAATCCGGTCTCTTGTTACACCAGGTGTATCCTCGACAATAGATATTCGTTCTCCTACAAGTCGATTAAAAATGGTTGATTTTCCAACGTTGGGTCTACCTACTATTGCTACAATTGATTTTCTCATGAAAGGTACATCCTTTCTTTTATACTTGCATTTTCATTGATGCATCGTAACTTTCTTTTTGAAAATTATAGTTCTTAACCTATATAGTTTAGCAAAAGCAATGCATAGAAACAACATTGTTTTATTTAATGCTTTACAATTATGTATAATTCATCACTTAATGCATGACTAATTCCATCTAGAATGGCTTCTAAATTCGCAGCAACTTTGTTCATTTCCTCCCTTGTTTCGCAACAAAAGATTGGTGCACCTCCATCTATCTTTTGTTGATTCGTAGTAATAACCGCTAAAATTGCTTTATCTATGGTCATGCTATACACCTCGATTTTTTTTACTAACTTTCGATTCTGACGGCATACGTATCGCATTTTCTAAAACCGGTACTGCACCTATAATTTTTGCCGCTTTTTTTGGATCTTGATTTTGTGGCAAAATAAATACACCGATTCGACCATCATCTAAATCACGTTTTATTAAAGGGACTAAAGCTGGCGTACCAGAATCTCTGAAAACACCTAAGGAAACAGACACATCATGTAAAATTGCTTGTCGTTGGCCTAAATTTGCAATCGTTGAACGCACGTCAAAATTTTTAGGTGTTAAAACAAACCCCATGCCAAATTTCTTTATTTCTTCTTGTCTCTCCGGTAAACCAATATTCATAATATAGATGTTATCAACATATAAACCTGCTCCATCAAAATAAATCTCTGATAAAGAAATATCTACAATTTCTTTTAATGTTGAACCACTCATTAATTTTTTATTAAGAATAAAACAAATAATGGTTGTAACGATTGCCCCGGACCAATTCATCACGATATATGCAAAAGTAGTTAAAAAGGCAGTAAATATGACTAGATAATTTCGGCTTTCAAATGCAATAGCAATTCCTTCGATATATGTATTACCTCTCGGAACTAGTTCATATCCATCCAACTCTGCCAAAGTATTTCTTTCCATGTTTCTTACTTCTCTAAATTGTGATGCTGCGATGGTTAAAAAAGTTACAGCAGTAAACTCTTTTTCCATAATTGCGGGAATTGCTACAGATCCTAGTCCTGCAGCAATAAACCCCAATGCCAGATGAATTACTTTACCGTGTAAATAGGTTGGATATTGCCGATAATCTGTGCGTAACATAAGTGCTCTAGCAATCGTTCCGACAGTTACGCCATATATAATTGGCATTGTATATTCATTCATTTGTCCACCTCTTATTTTGCTGTTCTAACATATGTAGTATGTCCTGGAGTTTTATTTTTATTTCAAGGAAAAAATGATAAAGCAAAATCGTACACGTTAATGAACAGAGTAAGAGGAACATAAATGTGTCTCCAATGGTAACATCCCACTCTAGACGATAGACCACCAAACTATATACAATCTCTCCGATAATAATAGATGTACAAGCAATAATGAATCGTTCGACCATATTAGAAGTAATAAACAAAACCAAAAATGCTAAAATCAAACTAAATATGATTATTTTTGGAGCAAACACCCACACCGGATTCGTAATATCCCACAATTGAAGTGCAGCATAAGCATGTGCAATAAATAAGCACGCTAAAAACAAAAACAGCTTTCTTCTTGCTAAAACTAGCAATATATTACTCACAATAAACAGAAATATAACGGATAGATTTACTGTAATACCAAACCACCTTAAGTTAAAAGAGCTACATGTAATTAATAACAACATAAAACAAGCGATGTTATTTCGTTTTTTTCCTTTTTCCATTAAGAAAGTTACAATTACCCAATATATCCAGAGAAACCAATAAACTACGATCATTTTCATCACCATTAAAAAGTATAACTAAAAACAATATTTCTAAACCTCACAAACAAAAAACTGGGTAACTTTTTGTTTACCCAGTTTTTAATAGTTTATTTATATTTGTCTAATTTGTCACCGATCATATCACCTAATTGAAACCCAGCATTATCTTCTTCCTTCTCGTATGCTTTAAATACTTGTTGATTTTTTTCAGCTTCAACTTCTTTAATGCTTAAAGAAATACGCTGATCCGATTCACTCACATCTAATACTTTCACATTAACTTGTTGGTTTACCTCTAAGACTTCTTGAGGAGTACCAATATGTTCAGTCGATATTTGTGAAATATGGACAAGACCTTCTACACCAGGCAATACTTCAACAAAAGCTCCAAAGTTAACTAACCTTTTAACCGTTCCTTCAACAATACTGCCAGGTTGTACTTTTTCACTTATATTTTCCCATGGCCCTGGTAAAGTATCTTTAATGGACAGCGAAATACGTTCATTATCTTCATCAACGGATAATACTTTCACATTAACTGTTTCACCTTCTGATACTACTTCTGTTGGTTTTTCCACATGCTCATGTGAAAGTTGTGAAATGTGCACTAATCCATCAATTCCACCTAAATCAACAAAAGCTCCAAATGAAGTAATACGAGCTACTGTTCCTTCTAAGGTTTGACCTACCTCAATAGACCCCAGTAATTGTTGTTTTTTCTCTGTTTCTTGGGCTTCAACAACAGCACGGTGAGAAAGAATGACACGATTTTTAGCTTTATCTAGTTCAACGACTTTTAAAGAAATTGTTTTATTTTGATAATCAGAAAAATCTTCAACAAAGTAAGTTTCAATTAATGAAGCAGGTATAAATCCTCTTATACCAACATCTACAACTAATCCACCTTTTACAATTTCTTTTACTGTAGCATCAAAAACGGTACCTTTATCTAATTTGTCTTCCAAGTCATTCCATGCTTGTTCCGCATCGATCGCTTTTTTGGAAAGTATAACCTCTTCCTCTTCGATTTTTTTAACTTTTAAAGTTAATTCGTCTCCTTCATTCACAAGGTCACTAGCCTTTTCAATGTGAAGACTTGATAATTCACTTATTGGCACAATACCATCCATCTTGTAATCAATATCGACCAACACTTGTTTTTCTTCTACTTTTACAACTTTACCTGTAACTGTATCACCTTCTGTTAGTCCTTTGAAATCTGTTACTTCTTTATTTAACTCATCCATAAAAACGGCCTCCTTGAATTTGTGACAAAACTTAAAAGTAACTTGTCTTTTTTTCTAACTTCTAACATTTTTGCTTATTTGTCAAGCAATAGACAATAAAAACTACGAGTATTTAGCTTTTAATTGTTTTATATTTTCCATAATAACATTCGTCACTTCACTTGCTTTGACCTTGTTTTCCCTTAAATCATCCATCGCGATCTCTTTTCCATACACTACCTTCAAACGCTTGCCTTTTTGATACGGGCCAATAATAGCACATGGTATAACTGTCGCCTCAGATCGTAATGCAAAAAAACCAACACCAGAAAGCCCTTTGCCAATTTCTCCTGTCTTACTTCTTGTGCCCTCTGGAAATAATCCTAATGTTTTTCCGTCTTTCAAAATAGCTAAAGCACTTCTTAATGCATCTCGATCTTTCATTCCTCTTTTGATTGGAAATGCATGTAACTTCAAAAGTAGACCACCTAAAAACTTGTTTTTAAATAATTCTTCTTTTGCCATAAAATAAATATCTCTTGGACACGTAATTCCAACAACAGGTGGATCTAAATTAGATATGTGATTGGAACAAATAATTACTGGCCCTTTTTTTGGAATGTTTTCTTTTCCAATAACGTTAAAGCGATAAATAGGGCGTAGTATGATATAAACGACTGATCTAGCAAATCGATAAAAACTCATTGTTTTACTCCTTTGTATTAGAAACAATTGTTAAAATTTTATGTGTCACTTCTTCGATAGACAGTGATGTTGTGTCAATTTCAATTGCATCTTCTGCTCTAATAAGTGGAGATACTTCACGTTCCGAATCCAATTTATCTCGATTAGCGATTTCTACTTTTAATTTTTCTAAATCCGATGTGAAACCTTTTGATACATTTTCATCATGTCTGCGGATAGCTCTCTCTTCTACAGACGCAATAAGAAATATTTTCACCTCTGCATCGGGTATGACATGTGTTCCAATATCTCTTCCATCCATTACAACTCCACGTTTAGCGGCCAATTGTTTTTGTTGTTTAACCATTTCTTCACGTACCAGTCGATGCTGTGCCACAACGGAAACATGGTTCGTTACATCTTCTCCTCGAACAGCATCCGTCACATCTTCTTCATCGATTAACACCATTTGTTTATTATTCACTTGTTGTAGTCGAATAGTCGACGTTTTAATTAATTCAAAAAGCTTATCACCATCTGATAGCGGTATATTATGTCGTAAAGCTTTATAAGTTAATGCACGATACATTGCTCCTGTGTCAATATATATGTAATCTAATTGATATGCTACCTTTTTTGCTACTGTACTTTTACCGGCAGCTGCTGGACCATCAATTGCAATAGCAATTTTGTTGTTTTTCATCATTCTACTTCCTCTCTGCATAAACCACAAAATAATCGTCTACTTATGTATTTCATAAGTAAAGGATAACATATTTTTAACATAATGTTAGATACGTTTCCTCAAAAATTATAATTCACGTCTTCGATTTTTTAATTGCGTTTCAAAACAATGACGGATAATGAGTTGTCGATCCCTTTCAGAAATATCCTTAAATTCAAGAGTAAGCAACGGCTTATCTGCCTCATCCTTCTTGAAGATACGAATGACGGATGCCTCTGTCATAATATATTCTGTTCTTTCATTTTCCATTGGTAATACAACACATATATCTACAACATCTCCGTTATGATATAACTCCTCAATTGGATAAAGTGCACATAACCCTCCACCACTAATATCGGTGGTAATCGAATGAAAAGGTTTTTTGATACTTTTCATGTCATGGATCGAAATATCTAAAGCACTATTTACTCTTACATATTCTCTTCTCTGAATCCGTATCATATCATCTTGTGAGAAGTAAATCATTAGCATTGGGATTTTCCCCATTTTCTTACCAATGATTTCTGTTTTGAACTGATAAACAGTTTGGGATTGATCAACAAAACTTACATTAAAAGTTGTTCCTTTCGGGAAAATATTCGTTCTGCCAGTCGTTTCATTAATCGGGTAATCAATATATATTGTAGAGCCTTCTTGTTCAACCACTTTGCTACGATAATTTGACGACTCTTCCTCTTCTAATGCTTGTAGTCTTAATGTCATACCTATTTTTATCAACTTTCAAAAACCCTCCTATAAGAAGCATTAGTTTTCTTCTGCTTATTTAGTACTAAGAATAAATACTCATTATAGTTATACAACATTTTTACCTAAAATGAAAGAAAAAAGGGAAGGATTTACATCCACTCCCTAATCTAAATTCCATTTTGTTTCTACAGCTTTTAATTTTTCCACTTGTAATTCATTTCCATTGTTTGCATCAATGAATATTCGATACGTTTCCTCACCCATTGTTCCTAAAAATGCATATGCCAATACCTCTTCTGCTACATCATTTTCTACTACAGCTAAATGTTGATCTTGAACAGTAACAGATGGATTCACCTTTGCTTTAGCATCATCCAAAGAAATCGTTGGTTCTTTGATCGTTCTTTCCTGATGGTTGCGATAATAGTCATTTGCCATATAACCTAATATCTCACCGTTATCTAATGCAACCTTCAATTGAACTTTATCAGGATACATTCGCACATCATCTTGTTTATACAAAAACTGAAATACACCGACATGATCATATTGACTACTTTGAAAAAGCTCCATTTTTGTCAAACCATTTTTTTCTAAAAACGTGGAAGCTTTCTTTGCTGCCTCATTTAAACTTAACTGTTGCTTTTTTATTTTTCTGTTTAGCATAAAGGAAAGTGTGTTTCCACCTTTTTCAGATAAATCAATATAACCATGAACACCATTTGATTTAAAAGAACCACTATACGTTGGTAATGTCGCACCTTTCCCACTTTTTGCAACTACTACGTTTGTTTCTTTTGGTAATGAAAACAGCTGACGAATTTTTTTTTCGGCCTCATTTTCTTTTATTTTCTTTCCTGAAATAAATCGATAATCATGCTTCTCATTTGATATACCTGTAATATTAGTGGAAAGCGTACTTTCAGCATATTCTCTTGCTGTCTGATCTACTGTTTTAAAACCATCGATGATCGTATTATCTTGTTGTTCATCATTATTAACTAAAGCTAACTGCACGTCCATCCACCGTAAATTATCTTCTAATACAACATGCTGTACTTTTCGTAGCTCTTTCTTAATATCTCCAGATGTTTGATATAAATCTTTCAAGTCCTTTATTTCTTCGTCTGACAGTGGGTTATTTTCCAGATCTCGAACAGCTGTCCGATAAGTAAAGTCACCAATATTAGACAAAAACTCTTCCGTTTTATTGAATGGTAATAAAGCTAGTGGTAATTGACCGACGTCCGTGTTCGCTTCTGAAGTAATTCTCCATATTTCAACTAGTTGAGGAGATAACGTCTCTTTCGTATTTAATGCTAATGTTGTTCCAATTTTGTCATGTAGTAAATCAATTTTATAAGTTAAATCGTGAAATGCACGTTGGTAATTATTTTCTGCCTGCACTAATATCGCATTTTTCTCTTGGTGCTCTTGATAGCCCCATGCAGCTGTTGCAAAAATCGCAATGGATAATAATGTTATCGAAATCCATCTAAACATACTAAGTTTACTCCTTTCTTACATGCAAAATACATGTTTTCCAATTCGTTTAATTTGTGGTCTAGACCAAATCCAACTAGACGTTGCGGTGTTTGGATTGAAATAATAGATTGCATCACCTGTAGGATCCCATCCGTTTAAAGCATCAACTACTGCTTTTTTTGCAGTATCATTCGGTGTGAGCCAAATTTGACCATCTGCAACAGCTGTAAATGCGCGTGGTTCAAAAATAACCCCAGAAATTGTGTTTGGAAAAGATGTGCTCTGAACACGATTTAAAATAACAGCAGCAACCGCTACTTGACCTTCATAAGGCTCCCCTCTTGCTTCACCATAAACCGCATTCGCAATTAGCTGTATATCATTTTGAGAATAACCATTTGGAACATTAACCGAAGTAGGCTCTAATGATGTATTTTGGTTATCTGTTGCTTGTTTATTATCATTTGCTTTGTTTGTATTATTTTTATTATTCTGTTTTACTTGTTCTTGCTTAGGGGTGCCTCCGTAATAAGTAAACTTATTTCCCGATTCTATATTTTTTTTAATAAATTGTTTATCATACTTTGATACTTTTACTAACTTATCTTTCACTTGCTGTCCTGCCAATCCATCTATCTTCATTCCAAATTCATATTGAAAATTTCGAAGTGCCCAATAGGTCCCCCATCCAAACACCCCATCAATCTTTCCGTTATAAAAGCCTACATATTGTAACCTTGCTTGTAATTCAATGACATCTTCTCCTGTTGCACCATGTTGTATAATTTGCGGACTAAAAGCGTTCACTTCTTCAATTGGTTGCATAGCCATTGATGTAAATACTAAAAGGAAAAAACCAATTAACCATAACTTTTTTGTTTTCATAGACATAACGAAGCCTCCTGCTATCTAAATACATTCGTTAGTGGTATTTTTAGGCTAATTCTTTTTTTTATTCATTATTTTGTTTTAATCTATACGTTTAATGTGATGACATAAAAAAATGTGTGTTTTATGATTGGTTAAATCACGCTACACACACTTTATAATAGATCGATATTCTGTTTTGATGTCGGATGGTTACTCCATCTTGTATAGTGATTTGCTTGCTTCACTTTTTTTATTGCATTTAACCATAATAGAATCATAAATGGAGTTAATATGTATAACCAATTTCCTTTCGTTGTTTGTAAAATATAATCATACAAACCATGTAATAGAAAAGGTAATAATAATGCTACAAACATCATTAACCTCGGCTTTAGAGGATTAAATCGTGCCCTACCTAGATAATAACCCATTACCACACCGAATAATGCATGAGACGAAACAGGGAAAAAAGCTCTAGCAAGAGCATACTCTATCCCGTGAGCAACAAGATATAATATATTTTCAACAGTTGCAAAACCTAAACTAATTGCCACGCCATATATGATTCCATCATAAAAAGAATTAAAGGTTGTAAATTTATATACTGTATAAACAAAAATAAACCATTTAAAAAATTCTTCTAAAAGCCCAGTCAATATAAATGAAGAAAGAAAAAACCCTTGTGCAACTTCTTCAGCGGCAAATGCATATTGAATAAACATAATTGGAAATACTAGTAAAGCACCATAAACAAACGATTGAACAATAGGTAAAATGGGTTCTGTATTAAAACGATCCTTTAAATAAAAAAAGGTCATTAACGCTAATGCAGGCGCTATTCCAGCTGATAGAAGTACTAACATACTATGATACCCTCTTCCATAAAAATTACTTTCATCGTATCATGAAATAAGAAAAATGAAAATATGAAAAGTTGG
The DNA here is from genome assembly GCF_044383835.1 of Paraliobacillus sp. JSM ZJ581. Taxonomy (NCBI): domain Bacteria; kingdom Bacillati; phylum Bacillota; class Bacilli; order Caryophanales; family Bacillaceae; genus Paraliobacillus; species Paraliobacillus sp. JSM ZJ581. The sequence goes on along the minus strand of NZ_JBISEP010000006.1, from coordinate 115,338 downwards.
TGAATAAATTGAAAAACATTTTACTAATACATACAGGTGGAACGATAGCAATGTCAGAAGATCAAGAGACTGGTGCAGTCAGTACAACTGCATCGAACCCACTTATAGAAGGACAAGCATTAATTAAACAATTTGCAAAAATAGAAGAAAGAGTGTTATATCATCTCCCCTCACCTCACATTACACCAAATCATATGCTTGAAATTGGTAAGTACATTGAATCAAGAATAGGCGAATTTGATGGTGTTGTCATTACTCATGGAACAGACACATTAGAAGAAACTGCTTATTTTTTAGATTTATATATCGAAACGAAAAAACCAATTGTTATTACAGGTGCGATGCGTTCTAGCAATGAAATTGGCTCAGATGGACTTTATAATTTAAATTGTGCAATTCGTGTCGCAACAGTTGATGAGTCCTTTGAAAAGGGGGTACTTGTTGTGATGAACGATGAAATTCATACTGCCGCTTATGTTACCAAAACTGCAACGAGTAATGTTGCTACATTTCAAAGCCCACAATTTGGCCCTATTGGAATGATAACCAAACAAGACATTTATTTTTATCATAAATGGATTTCATATGAAAAATATGAATGTGAACAAATTTCAAAACAAGTTCCTTTGCTCAAAGCCTACGCTGGAATGGATAAAGGATTGTTTGAGGCATTATTAGAAATGAATATAGATGGATTAGTTATTGAGGGATTCGGACAAGGAAACCTACCACCAGAAATGGTTGACCCATTAAAAAAACTACTTAACAATCATATCCCTGTTGTATTAGTATCTAGAAGTTTTAAAGGCGTTGTACAACCTACCTACTCTTATCTAGGAGGGGGGAAGCAATTACACGACATGGGAATCATATTCGCTAAACGATTAAACGGTCAAAAAGCTCGTATAAAATTATTAATGGTTTTGGAATCAACACGCAATCAAGATGTTCACGCTTATTTTGAATAATAATAGAGAGCAGCTCATATGGAACTGCTCTCTATTTTAGTATTTTTTTGCTATGTCATCGGCAATTAATGGACCATGATAACGGCCATTTTCAATAAATATTTCGTTATTGTTATATCCAGCTGCAATTACGCCAGCGATATAAATACCTTTCACATTCGTTTCCATTGTGTCTACGTTAAAAGCAGGTCTTCCTGTATCCAATTCAATGTTTACTCCCATCGATCGAATAAATTGATGGTCTGGTCGATAGCCAGTCATCGCAAATACAAAAGATGCTTCCACTACTTTCGTTTCACCATTCACTTGATACACAACTTGATTGTCTGTTATTTCATTTATCGTTGCCTTAAACTCCATTGAAATATGGTTTTTATCAACTAAAGCTTTAAATTCCGGCAGAATCCAAGGCTTCACACTTTCTGAATAATCAGATCCGCGGTATAAAACGGTTATATCCGCTTCTGCTTTATGTAACTCTAATGCTGCATCGACAGCTGAATTTCTCCCACCAATAATAACTACTTTCTTTCGATAAAAAGGATGTGCTTCCTTGAAATAATGATACACGTGAGGAAAACTTTCACCTTTTACTCCTAATTCATTCGGTTGATCATAATAACCTGTCGCTACAACAACGAATTTAGCTTTGTATGATTGACTTTCATGTTTATTTGACAGTGTGTTAACTATAAATGCATCACCATCTTTTGCAACATCAGTAACTCTTTCAAAGCTATTAATTCGCAACAACCTTCTACTTGCAACTTCTCGGTAATAGGCTAAGGCTTGATTGCGAACCGGCTTCTTCTTTTCCGTAATAAACGGAATATTACCTACTTCTAAACGTTCACTAGAACTAAAAAAGGTTTGATGAGTTGGATAGTTGTAAATAGAATTTGTAATATTCCCTTTTTCAATTAGTAATGGCTTTATTCCTTTATCTTGAAGTGACAAAGCTGCTGACATTCCACATGGACCAGCACCAATAATGATAACTTGTTCTTTCTGCATTGTTATCCCCCTAAAATACGAAAGCTAAATCAATGTTAAAAAAAGGTGTTTAATTGTTCAATTGCATCTTTATCTATTATTATTTTACCATACTCAAGTAGTCGGTAAGAAGTAACAACACTTGGTGAGGCATATTCTGACAGTAAAGCAATTATATTTTCCCGGTTTGCACCTTCTACATCTTTATCCGTAAGCAACATATAGTAATGGTTGTCATAATACACCACTGACCCACCGTTTACCTCAGAACGAATCACTGATTTTGAAAATTGTATAATATCTTCAAATGTATCAAACAAAAAGATTAGTTCATTACTCTCATCCAGTGTTACTTTCATTTCTAAATATTCGTCATCTTCTTGTTCCATTTCATTTTGTGTAACGATAATTAGCATACCTTGAGCTTGGAGCACATGAACTTGAACTAACAAAACACCTTCTAATTCAAACCCTAACTCATCGCTTGCCTCAAACATCATGTCATGAAATAGTGCTTGCATGCTTGGTAGATCACGCCATAAATCGTCTTTAGTTAATCCTCTCTCGATTAAATCATCAAAAGTTAGAAATATTTTAAATTGATTAGATGAAATCCGCTCCAACCGCATATTCATGCCCCCTTTACCTATTACCTTTAATAATATATGCTGTACATCTTGATCTTGAGAATGAAAAGAAACAGAGTACTTCTTCATACCAAAGCACTCTGCGGATGATTCTATATTATACAACATTATGTTTTAAAAACCAAAAGTATTATTTTATATTATATTTAGAAGTTAGTTATATCAAGCACACGGAATCCTGCTTTTTCTAATTTAACTTCCAATTTTTCAGTTTTTACATTTTTATCAACTTTTAAAACAATTCTTCTTGCCAATTTATCCGTTTCATCAAAAGTAGTTATGGAAATTATATTCGCATGTAAATGTCGTAAGATGTCCGCAAGTTTTGCAAAGCGTCCAGATGACTCTTCAGATGTAAAAGCAATTCTCACACCAGACTTATTCATACCAAAAACACTTTCAAACTGCTCCAACACATCAAATCGTGTAACAATACCTAAGAATTTTTTCTTTTCATTTACAACAGCAAGTATTGGGTAGCCTTTAAACGTAGTCAATGTTTTTTCAAATACTTCATCTTCTAAAATATACAGGTTAGGATGTGTCATAATATCTGAAACTTTTGTATTATTTAAAAAAGATTCTTGCTTTTTATCCGTATGAAAAGAAGCTTTATAAATTGTTTGTGCAGAAATCATACCTAAAAACGTTTCCTTTTTGTCAATCACTGGCATTGCATGGATTTCTTTTTCTTCCAGTTTGCTCAGTGCGTCTTTTAAAGAGTAATCTGGTAAGGCAACATGACATTGATAAATGGGCTTCATTGTGCTGCGTACAAACATGTCCAACACCTCACTTTAAATAATTTTATTTTTCAATTATTATATTATTCCCGTCCTGTAAAACGTTAAACACTATTAGTCAATTACATTATATACATAAGTTATGCTTCTATGCCATACAATTAATTGATGTTAAAAATTTAAAAATGAGGGAGGTTAATAAATGCATCAAACGAACACAAAATATTATTACCCCTATATAAGTCCGTTTGACCCTTGTCCTCCTATTATTAGAAAAAGCTATTCTACACCACCACAATTGTACATGGGATTTCAGCCACCTAATCTAGCACAATTTAACACAGCAAAACAAGCACTATATTGCGGCACACTATGGCCTGCATTTCATGATTCCTATCCATCAAAAGAAGGGAGAGAAGATACTTGAGTACACCTCAACAAGTACCTCAAGCTTATTATGATTTATTAGAAGAAATTCAGGCAATTGATTTTGTATTGGTCGAACTGAACCTTTATCTCGACACACATCCAAATGACACAAATGCGATTCAACAATTTAATCAACATGCGTATGAAAGTAAAAAATTAAAAAAACAGTTTGAAAAACAATTTGGGCCACTTATGCATTTTGGTCAAAGCTATTCACGGTATCCTTGGGATTGGAATGATACTCCTTGGCCTTGGCAAGTGTAAAAGGAGGAATGAAATTTGTGGTATTATGAAAAAAAATTACAATATCCTGTTCGTGTTAGAGAATGTAACCCACAACTTGCAAAATATCTAATAGAACAGTATGGGGGAGCCGATGGAGAATTATCTGCCGCATTACGTTATTTAAATCAGCGCTATACAATCCCTAATAAAGTTGTCGGACTACTTAATGATATCGGTACAGAAGAATTTGCTCACTTAGAGATGATTGCTACAATGGTGTATAAATTAACGAAAGATGCAACCCCTGAACAAATGAAGGAAGCAGGGTTAGCATCGAGTTATGCAAATCGTGATCATGCATTATTTTACCACAACTCGGCTGGGGATCCATGGACAGCTACCTATATTCAATCAAAAGGTGATCCGATAGCAGACATTTATGAAGATATCGCAGCAGAAGAAAAAGCTAGAGCTACTTATCAGTGGATTATTAATTTGTCAGACGACCCAGAATTAAATGATAGTCTGAAATTTTTGAGAGAACGAGAAATTATTCACTCACAACGCTTCCGAGAAGCAGCACAAATGTTAATTGATGAAAAAGACAAAAAACAATTTTTTTAGTTGTGAATGCAGTGATAAACATGTATAGCAACTTAAACAGAAAACGTTGTAAAAAATAGTTTATCAAAGCTAGAAAAACACACGCTAGTTTTCTAGCTTTGGTTTATAGCTCGTCAATTGTCGGAAGAAACAATTTTTCTCCTTGCTTAATCGTTTCAGCTTCTAGTTGATTTACACGCTTTAGCATCTCTACGACCTCTAGTGTATTATAATATTCCATGGCAATGTCCTCTAATGTTTCTTCGTTTGAAATGAAGTAATACCTACCTGTTAATTCGATTTGATCTGTCACCTTTTCTCCTAATTCAAGCTGAATAGTCACTTCTTCTGATAATTCATTCGTTGGAGAGACAACTTGTACTGTCTCAGCACTAGTACGTTTTGAATTATCTTCTTGCACAGCTTTATCCAACAAATCTTTGCCCCAATACTGATAGGTTATGACCAAAATAATGACTATTATAAACAGCAAGAATAAAAATCGCAGAAAAATCAAATTAATTTTCCAACGTGTTTTTTTACTTTTACCTTGATGAATTTCACTCCTAGGTGGTAAATCTAATACATCTATTTCTTTATGCTCTATTTCTTCATTTTGATCTATTGGATCTTTATGTTTCATATGTTCTCTTAAATTTGCAGCTTGATCTTCCTGTTTATTCATGATTGTATCCCTCCGATAACATAATATTAGACACACCATTTAACCTCTTAAAAATTAGTTACTATTACTTTGCAAAAACAACATAGCTAGATCTGTCTTCCAATCTTTTATCGTAGCTGCTTTCTTTGTTTCATATAGTGGTTCCCAATGAGTAAAGTCAAAACCACAATAATCACAACAAGCGTATTTTGGTTTTTTAGTGGATGTTTGGAACGGGCGAAATAGTGACTTCCTTCGGCAAGTTGTTGCTGTCACCCATGCAACCATCTCGTTTAATTTTTTAAACTTATATGTATATCTTTCATTAATAACTGTTTCAACCTTTGACAAAAACATTTCTTTTTGATTATATATCGGCAAGATCTGACTTTCCTTAAGTATATCATGATTTTCTAAATGATAGACGATAAATCTCCATTGTATTTCACTTAACTGAAGATACATCATCATTTCATGTTTATCTATCGTTTTAATATTTGATTGATATTTTTTTTCTAGCATAAAGAGCAGGGACTCTACTTGATCCATGTTAGGCAACTCAGATTCAATTAATCGCTGAGGTAACATTTCATCAAATGGTGCATATAAAACTACAGATACACTCGATTCCCCATCTCTCCCCGCACGGCCAACCTCTTGAATGAATGACTCCATTTGGGTTGGTAAATGGTAATGTATAATTAATCTCACATTGGATTTATCAATTCCCATTCCAAACGCACTCGTACAACAAATAACATCTAACTGATCTTGCATAAACTGCTGTTGAATTAACGTTCGATCCATTCCATCCATCCCACCGTGATAAAATGCAATTCGTAAATCAGGTAAATCACGACTTAATTGATCAGCTACTACTTCAGCTTCTTTTTTACTTGAAAAATATATCATTGTTGGCACATCAAACTTTTTTAGCAGAACTTTCATGTAACTTAATTTTTCTTGTTTATGATCACATGCTTGAACAGTAAAAGTTAAATTCTCCCGATCCATTGGATAGATATGTTTTTTCATATCTGGTGTATTTAAATATTTCAGAATGTCTTTTTGTACATCAGGTGTCGCTGTCGCACTTAAAGCTAATACCGACGGGTTGCCCAGTTGTGCAATAACATCTACTAGTTTTAAATAATCTGGTCGAAATTCATGACCCCATTGAGAGATGCAGTGAGCTTCATCTACAACAAATAAAGAAAGGCGCATTTGCTTTAAACGTTCTAATAGTTGCTTATTTTGAACCATTTCTGGTGACGCATATATTAATTTATAACGTGAGAGATTGTTAATTATTTTCTTTTTTTCATTTCGACGAATAAAGCTATTGATTGCTACAACATCTTTGAACCCTTTTGTTTTCAATTGTTTCACCTGATCTTCCATTAAAGACAATAAGGGAGAGATGACAATAACACTTCCTTCTAGCATAATAGATGGTATTTGATAACAAATCGATTTTCCTGATCCAGTAGGCAAAACACCTAAAACGGATTTTTTATTTAATACATCTTCAATGATGGCTTGCTGTCCTTCTCGGAAGGTATGATGGCCAAAGTAATTGTATAATACTTCTTTTAGCTTGCTCATTATTTTATACTCCTTTTTCGATCTTTAACATAAGCTAAAACTAAGCGAATTTGAAAATAATTATATTTATCATTTAGCATTTCTTTGATCTCTTTTAATTTTGTTGTATTTGTTTGCTTAATAGCGGTTGAAATAGTATCGTATGTTGGATCGTCAATAAACAATGATAAATTAAATTGCGGATCCGCATAAGCAATTTCTATAATATGATCTTCAATTGTACTTAATTTTAGTTTTCTAATCTTTGCAATTTGAGCAATAGAAAAGCCTTTTAGTAACCATTGGTTTGTTTGTTGTGCAGATTGCGTAATCACCAAAGTTTGACGATTAGCAGAAACAAATCTACTTAACTGAAGTGTTCGATTGCTCTCAGTTTTTAAATAAGCATATAGTTGGTGAAGGATACAGGTCAAATTTAGTGATACATCGGTTGTTGACATACTATTTTTATAGGCTAATTGATTTAGTGACAAACCAATCTTATTATAACCACTTAATCTATCAACGAATAACTGTGCTTGTTCAGAAGGTAATTGATCTAAAAAACGCAATAACTCTTGGTATACATCATACAACCATCCATCTAAATTACTAATATGATAGTGATAATGTTTTTTTACAAATTCTTGTATCAATCTATCGTCAGTTATAGGAATAAATTGATGATTATCGTTGGCTACATTCGAATATGTTTGAATTGCTAATTGCAATTTCGTATAAAATGCATCAATTTCACTCGAAAATTCCATTCCATTAAAAAATCCGATAGGAAATTGATTTTTATGTGACACTAGATACCGAACACCTTTTATCGTTGGAACAGCTATGTTATTTTCTTTTATTGTAAGCAATTCTTTTTCTTTCAAAGCAACAATGGCTTGTTCAAAAACTGAACGATTCAGATGTTTTAAAATCCCGAAATAACTAGAAAGCTGATAAATATTAGCATCCTGAATCGTTTGGCTTGATCGTTTACCTTTTAACAAATGATAAACAGAAGCTGTTGTTCTTTCTTCGCTTATTTTATACAAACATTCTAATAGGATATAAAAAAACAGTATAATCACCTTCTTATTTAACCTTACATAAAAACACATCATTCGATTTTTTTAAAAATCATCTGATCATACCATACCATGAAGCCTTTTATAAGTGAATATTGCAAAAGAGAGAAATCAGATGTAAAATTGGACAAGATAACTTTAATTCATTGAAAGGTGCATCATTATGGCTTACTATACAATCGTTGATAAAGAAACTTGCATTGCATGTGGAGCATGTGGTGCTTCTGCTCCTGATATATATGATTATGATGATGAAGGAATTGCCTATGTACTTTTAGATGATAATCAAGGTATTGTCGAAATCCCTGAAGTATTAGAGGATGATATGCTCGATGCATATGAAGGTTGTCCAACAGACTCGATTAAATTATCAAAAAAATGTTTTAATGGCAATCCTTTATTATTCGACTAATGTTTTCGTTAAGAACAATAGGGTTTTTATTCTTATTGTTCTTCTACTATAATGATTCCAAAGAAAAGCATTCAATAAAATTTCCTAAACATGATAGCTGCGGTCTCTTGAATCGAGAATGATTGGATATAACGTAATATAATAATCTGCTTCTGATCTTCACTACATTGATTTAATTTATCATAAATATGCTTCATTTCATCATCTATTACAACCATTTCTTCTGGTAATGCGTTGTGATTTGGTAATGTTTGCTCCTCCGTTTCCCAGGAAAAAAATCATTCACCCGATTTCGCTTTCGAAAAAAATCTAAAGTTGTATGTCTAGCAATTGAAAATAACCAAGTTTTTTTCACTACTATCCCCTCTAAAAGTCTGCATAGACTTCAGAACTTTCATATACACTACTAGAATAATATCTTCTGCTTGTTCACGTTTTTAACGATATAAAAAATATATTGAAATATATTTTTTATATCGTTATGATAGTTATCGTACAGTGACTCGAAAGTGGTCTTCATTTACAAGAACTCCCGTCATTCATTAATCAGTCGTTTTACATTTGTTTAAAGTTACATACTTTCTATAATTGATGGATATATTTATATCGATTTGCTAAATATTTAAACGGTTTATAACTTGCAAGTATAAATAGTACATTACCAAAAGCATGATAGCCATCGAATAGCAAACCACTTAAATAATAACCCCAAAAGAATCCCGTAATCATATAATTTGTTAAAGCAAAGAACAGACCATACAAAAAACCTGAAGCAATTGATAAAAAGATCAATACAATAAACTGGTTTCTTTTCAACTTAAAACCGATGATACCACTTAATAATCCAATAAAGATATAGGCAGCTATTTGCCAAAAAGTCCAAATCCCCATTCCCATAAATAAATTAGTTACATACACTGTGATGACACCTAGAAAAATTGCCGAGGCTGGACCGAAAAAAAAACCAGTTAATATCACAAGTGATGTTACTGGCTGTACGTTAGGTATAAACTGAAATATAAATCGTCCACTAATTGCCATTCCAGTTAGCATTGCAATTAAAGTTATTCGGTACGTTTTTGACATTAATAACTCACTTCTTGCAAATCAAAATTCACTTTGTCATCTGGAGATAGATCATATTCTCCTGCTCCAACATTTGCATGCTCGTCATTAACTGTATACATCCAATACCTGTTTTCACTAGCATCTTGCTTTTTTCCTTCAATCGAAGTAATAAATCCATCTTCCTCTACAATAGTAAAATTTTCTTTCAGTATAGTTAACAAATTGGTTTCTTCTTTTAATTGAATCACTTTTTCAGAAATTATTTCTTGCTGTTTATTCTCAGATATAGTTATAGTTACGTTCTCGTTCGCTTTATTTGTTTGCTCATTAGGCCCACAACCAACAATAAACACACTCAATAATAATAGTAAAAAAAATTTTGTTATTTTCTTCATTTTCTACCTCCAACAAGTATAGTGGAGGATTAAACGTTTATTTATTTGATCATTTATTAATCTTAATCAAACGCTCAACCCTCGAAGGTTTGATAGTTTTCGGAGTATTGGTAGGTCTACTGACTTGTGCATTTGTCTACTTTGAACCCTTCCCATACCTTGCTGATACAGTGGTTACGTTCATTTCGTTTGCATTTACAGTTGCGAGGACAGTTCTGGATTTACACCAGATTCCCTATACTTATGCACCAAATACTCCATGCACATCATTTCGTCGGTATCACGAAGGTAAATGTCGTTCCTTCCTCTATTTTACTTTGGACAGAAATAGTACCATGGTGTGCTTCAATAATATTTTTTGCAATAGATAAACCAAGACCAGTGCCTTTGCGTTTTTCTGTTTTCATTCTTGATTTATCCGCTTTATAAAATCGCTCAAATACAAAAGGTAAATCTTCTTCCGAAATACCAGATCCGGTATCGATAATAGAAAAGCGTATTTTTTCATGCTCACTTTCAACAAGTAGCTGTACTTTCCCGTTTGTTTGCGTATGGCGCATTGCATTATCAATTAGATTTGTCAAAACTTGTTCTATCCGATCTTGATCAACATACATCATTCCTACATCTGTTTTAACAGCTCCATCTAACTCGATGCCTTGATCATTAGCCGGACCCTGAAACTTCCTGATAATTCGTTCAATAAACTGCACTAAATCTATTTTTTCTTTGTTCAGTTGTACATGACCGGCTTTTATTCGAGCTAAATCTAACAACTCATTCACTAAACGTCCCATTCGCATCGATTCATCTCTAATGATAGATGCCAGCTCATTTTTTTCGTCTGTAGATACAGCAATATCATCTACTATCGCTTCGCTGTACCCTTGCATCATAGCAATAGGTGTGCGTAATTCATGAGAAACATTTGCAATAAATTCCTCACGTAGCTGATCCATTTTACGCTCTTCTGTCATATCACGTATGATGGCCACAACTCCACGAACCTTAGTTTCAGCATATAAAGGAGTCATAACCATCACCCAATTCCGTCCTTGTACAGTAACTTCTTGGGCTTGTTCGGTTTCTGAAGCAATAACTTTTTTTAACAAAAGTAATATGTCTTCCGGTAAAAAATTTACTGAATCTACATCGTATTCATATCGCCAATCATGTAAGAATTTCTGTGCGGGTGGATTAGAAAGGATAATTTCAGCTTCTCGATTAAATGTTAACACGCCATCAGCCATGGAACGTAGAATACTATATAATTGTTCTTTTTCTTGACTCAAGGCTTCAATATGGTAATTTAGTTGTCTTCCCATCCGATTAAAAGCCATGGCAAGTTCCCCAATTTCATCATGTGTTAAGATAGGCACCCTCGTTTTAAATTCACCTTTAGCTAGCTCTAATGCCCCTTCCCTCATCTTAATTAACGGTTGCGTAATACGTGTAGATAAAAAGAAAGCGAAGATAGTCATTAATACAATTGCGATTCCTGCAGCTAATAAGATTATTTCACTTGTTTGTTTCGTTGTTTTGGCAACTACTTCAGAAGATTGATAGGCAAATACTGCACCCTTTCCATCATAAAGACTTGATCCAGCCATTAAAACTTCCATGTTAGATGGTAAAGTCACTTGGTCAGTTACACTGTTTTCGTGTGTGATAACCGAGTTAAATTTATCATTTTCTTTAAGCCATTCAACTGTGATCATTGGCAAATCTTCATCACTAGAAGAAGTCCACGTATTACCATCATTCAAAACAATGGTAATACGGCTACTATCATCTTTTATTGTTTCTGCAATTTTATCGATATCCATTTGATGAGAAGTATCTTCCAATAATGCAGCAATTTTGGTTGTTTGATTGAGTAGTTGATTTTCTGCTTGGTTTAAATGATAGCCATTAAAAAATTCAAGTAATAAAAAGCTAATGATCGCTAAAACAACAAAAATGACAATTAAAAAAGTAAACCATAGTTTAACGACAACACCACGTAGAAAAATCATTCATCTGTCACTTCAAACTTGTAACCTACACCCCAAACAGTCAAAATCATTTTACCTGCACCTTCTGAAACTTTATTTAACTTTTCACGTAGACGCTTGACGTGTGTATCAACGGTTCGCAAATCACCAAAAAATTCGTATTGCCATACTTCTTTTAATAATTGCTCTCGATCAAATACTTTATCTGGTGAACTAGCTAAAAAAAGTAATAACTCGTATTCTTTAGGTGTTAAATTAACTTCTTGTCCATCCGCTAATACTCGATGAGCATCATTGTCTATTACAATGTGCTCAAACTCTAATACATCTTTTGTTGTCGTGCTTACATTCGTTAAAGAGGTAGTAGCAGATCTACGTAATAGTGCTTTTACTCTTAAAACCACTTCCCTTGGACTAAATGGCTTTACAATATAATCGTCCGTCCCTACTTCGAAACCTTCTACTCGATTAGCTTCCTCTCCTTTGGCTGTAAGCATAATAATTGGTGTTGTTTTCTTAGTTCGCAATGCTTTACAAACTTCAATGCCATCTTTTTTTGGTAGCATTAAATCCAAAAGAATCAATGAATAGTCATTATCCATTGCTAATTGGAGACCTTTATCTCCATCACTTGCTTCATCAATAGCATAACCTTCACGTTCAAGATACATTTTCAACAATCTTCGAATTCTTTCTTCGTCCTCAATGACGAGGATTTTGTTTAATTCATCCATCCCAATAACCCCTTCCTAGCTAACCCCATATTACATTTATATATCTATATATTTATTTCATAAAATAAATAATTGATTAACATAATTACAAAGTGAATGACTTTTCATTCTTTTATCAATTATTTACCCTTTGTAGCAACGTGTCTAAGTTGCTTAATTTCATACGGTGTTAATTCTCGAAATTCGCCTGGTTGTAATCCTTGAAGTGTGAGAAAGCTATATCTTTCTCGTTTCAATTTCATTACTGGAAAATCAATTTTTTCAAACATTCTACGAACTTGACGATTCTTACCTTGATGAAGTGTTAATTCAATAATAGCGGTGTTTTTTGTTCGATCTGTTGATAGGAGTTGAGCATGTACCGCCTTTAATCGTTCGCCATCTGCTTGCACCCCTTTTTTTAATTGTTTTAATGCATCATTTGTTGGTATCCCTTTTACTTTTGCTACATATACTTTATCTATTTCATAACTAGGATGCATCAATAACTGAGCAAATTCTCCATCATTAGTAAGTAAAATAATCCCAGAAGTATCATAATCAAGGCGACCGATCGGATAGACACGTTGATCAATATTTGGCAACAAATCTAATACTACTTTTCTTCCTTTCTCATCCTTTACACTTGAAATGACTCCTCTAGGTTTATAAAGCATATAATATACTCGTTTTTCTTTTTCTAGAGGAATATTATTCACTTCGATTTTATCATCTGGTATTACTTTCGTGCCTAGTTGATTGACAACTTTCCCATTTACTTTTACTTTTCCTTCTTCAATTAATTTTTCTGCTTTTCTTCTAGAAGTTACCCCACTTTGAGCAATCACCTTTTGCAGGCGTTCTTGTTTATTCGTCATTATATCATCACTGTACCCTTCTATATTAACATATCCATTTTGACAGAAACTTCTATACAAAACAATAACGTTAACACATGTGTTAACGCCTCAATTTGAAAATACCATTGAAATAATGATAATCGATGTTATTATACCAACAAAATCAGCTATAAGTCCAACTTTTAATGCATCACCCATTTTCTTAATCCCAACTGCACCAAAATAAACCGTGATAATGTAAAACGTAGTATCTGTACTCCCTTGCATGGTGGAAGCTAGTCTACCAATAAAAGAGTCAGGTCCATAGGTTTTAATTAAATCGGCAGTAATTGCCAACGCGGCAGTTCCTGATAACGGTCTAGTAAATGATAAAGGGACAATTTCACTAGGAATACCAATCCATTGAAGAATTGGCTGGAACATATTAATTAAAGCATCCATTGCTCCAGAACTACGAAATATTGTGATTGAAACAATCATTCCTAATAAATACGGTAAAAGTGACACGGCCATTGTTATTCCTTCTTTACCACCTTCTACAAACAATTCATAACTAGGGAGCTTTTTCATTACTGCAGTTATTAGGATCAACAAAATAATAACAGGTATAATCCATATACTGATCATTGAAATCACATTCATTTTTTATTCTTCCGCTCCCTTCTATAATGAAATAATCGATCAACCATTATGGCAACTATTGTTGTGAAAAATGTTGCAATAATCGTTGTTCCCACGATTTCGGTTGGAGCAGTTGATTCATATTGCATCCGGATTGCAATAACAGTTGTAGGAATGAGTGTTAAACTTGAGGTATTAATTACTAAAAAAGTAATCATTGATCTGCTAGCATGATTAGATTTAGAAAGCTTCTTCATTTCTTCCATTGCTTTGATTCCCATTGGTGTTGCAGCATTACCTAATCCAAAAAGATTTGCAATAAAATTAGATAAAATATATCCCATGGCCGGATGATCTTTGGGTATTTCCGGAAATAACCTGGTAATAAAAGGCTTAAAGACCATTGCTAACAAAGATAAAATGCCAGCTTTTTCTGCTATACGCATTAATCCAAGCCAAAATATTAGAATACTAACTAAACCTATAACTAAGGTAACAGCTTCTTGTGCACTGGAAAACAAAGCTTGATTAACTTCCTCCATTGTTCCATTAAACATTGCATAAACAATCCCAATAATCGCTAGTGCTGCCCAAATGTAATTAACCATTTCATTTCACACCTATTAACTGCGTAAAGGTCGTTACAACTTGTGGCCAAAATCCTTTTTTTTCAATAGATTTAGTTGTTGTATGTTTCGTTGTAGTAGTTGTAAAGTGATCAAATCCCCAATCAAATAAACGAACGTGATCCTGCCAATCATTGGGATCTTGTAGTGTGACTGCTATTAATATAACGTCATTTTTTTCAGCAATGGAAATCAACGTTCGACCAGCTGCTTTCGTATAGCCTGTCTTTCCACCAATCGTATATGGATAATAATGTGTTAATAGCTTATGTTTGTTAGCCCATGTATACATTCGTTGCTTCGATTTGTATGATTTTGCCCTTGTTATACGTGCAAACGTGTCATTATTCATTGCATACTTTGTTAAAAGCGCCATATCATAGGCTGTTGAATAATGAGTTTTAGAGTCCAGTCCATGGGGATTGTCAAAATGTGTGTTATCCATCCCCAACCATTCTGCTTTTTCATTCATTAGATAAGAAAATCCTTCCACACTTCCTCCCACATATTCTGCAATGGCTGTAGCCGCGTCATTACCAGATCGTAGCATTAAGCCATAAACTAAGTCCTCTAATGATATTTTTTCTCCTATTTCAAGATAAATAGAAGATCCTTCTGTGTAGACTGCCTCTTTTGTTATTGTAACCATTTTTTCTAATTTACCTGACTCAATTGCAATGATTGCTGTCATCATTTTTGTAATACTAGCGATGAGATGTTTTTCATGTGCGGCTTTGTCATATAATACTTCTCCAGTTCCTTGGTTAATTAAAATTGCATTTCTAGCTGTAACATCTGGTTTCGCAACTGAATTAATTGGAAACAAAATCATTGAAAATGTAACTAATATAAAAATAAATATGCGCACCATTCGTTCACCCTCTCCACACTTTTCTATAAAAGTATATGCAGAAAGGACAAGCGTATGATAACGCACAAATAATACATCTATCTTTGTTGAGTGAGCATAAACCGTTATCCAAATCAGTTAATAATTTAAATTTTGATAGAAGAATAATTGTTATGTGTGACACCATTGCAAAAGTATACGTAGCTTTTCTTTATATTATTTTTAAAAAGGCTGCCATATAACCTTATTAGCTTGAATAAAGCGTTGATTGACATTATCCCAATTTACAACATTCCACCAAGCTTTAATATAATCGTTTCTTACATTTTTGTATTGCAAATAATAAGCATGCTCCCAAAGATCTAAAACTAATAAAGGAATAGTATCAGCTAAAGCAAAATGTTGATGTTTTTCCAATATGTGAATGACTAACCTACGAGAGCGAGGACTCCATGCTAAAATAACCCAACCACTTCCTTCTACAGATGATGCAGCTTCAGTAAACTTCTTTATAAACATCTTGAAGGAACCAAAATCGCGATTGATTTGCTTTAGTATGGATTGATTTTTGTTGGGAACTTCTCCACGATAGGGAGACATATTAAACCAAAATATAGTATGCAAATAATGACCTGATCCATTAAAGGCTTGTTCTCGCAACCAATATTTTTGATTAACTGAATCGTTCGTAGGGCTGTATAATGCTATTTCTGCACGATTAAGCCCATCTATATAGGATTGATGATGCTTTTGGTGATGTAATTTCATTATTTTTTCATCGATGTAGGGCTCTAGTGCATCATATGCATAGGGTAGATTCGGTAGTTTATGTTTTCCAATGGGAACTTCTTGTTCATTCAATCTTTGAAGCCATTGATCATAATATGATTCTGCTTCTTGTTTTATTTTTAAAACGTTATGATCAGAGAGCGATTCTTTCCGCCAAATATCGTTAATTTTACTTTTCCACTTATTCCAGTCTTTTAGAATAGTTTCTTCACTACGATCAAGAAATAATTCATCTATTTGTTTTGACCATGTAATTACTTTTGCTAAATAATTTTTGTTCTGTTGATTCATATACTCTCACCTCAAATTAGCCTATGCAGACAAAAAAAGTTAGTGCCATTGTGACACTAACTTTTTCTAATTGATTTATTCATTCATGTCAGAATCAAGTTTACTAAAAAACAAATCTGCTTCTTCCGCTACATCTGAATCTGTTATATCTTCTGGTAAAGGAGGTAGCTCTTCAATAGATCGCAATCCAAAATACGTTAAAAAATCAACAGACGTGCCGAACATGATTGGTCTACCAATTGCGTCTTTCCGGCCTATCTCTTCAATCAAAGCCCTTGATACTAATGTTTGTATTGGACGATCACTTTTTACTCCCCGAATATCTTCAATTTCCGTTCGGGTTATCGGCTGATTATAGGCGATTATTGCTAGTGTTTCCAATGCTGCTTGAGATAATTTAGATGCATGAGGTGATTCCATCAATTTTTGAAAATAAGCCGTATGCTCTGGTTTAGTAGCAAGATGATAGACTCCTTTCGCTTCAACCAACATGATTCCTCTATCCGTGTGTTCATAATCATATTTTAATTCGTCAATGATGCACATAATTGTATCTTTATCTAGCTCTAATACAGATTTCAATTGACGTATACTCAATCCTTCGTCACCAGTTGCAAATAGCAAACCTTCTAAAATAGCTTTAAAGTTATTATTGCTCACAACATGTTCCTCCAAGTCATACGTGTTTCTAAATTTCATAAAATAAGTTGAGGCTATATTAATATATATAATTAAAAAATATACTTACGTGTTAGGATAAATCGTAAGTGTATCAAAATGTTTATGTTGTGTACACTGTATTTCTTTATTTTTCATCAACTCTAATAAGGCAACAAATGTAACAACAATATGCGAACGAGTTGGGTATGTAAACAAGGTGTCAAATGTTACACCATCAGTATGTGTTTGAAGATGTATTAATATTTCTTTCATTCGTTGTTTGATAGGTATTTCTGTTCGCTGGACAGTTGCATTCATCGGACGATTCCACTTCTTTCGAGTCAAAACTTTTTGCATAGCGAATAACATATCATAAATGGAAACCTCTCCATTGTTTTGAATCGGTACGTGCTGTTGATTTTTCTGCAATGGTTGTGGCGATCTAGTATAACTATAACTAGCTTCTAATTCTCTTTCTTTAAATTGCGTCGCAGCTTCTTTATATTTACGATATTCAATTAAACGATGCATCAATTCTTCACGAGGATCTTCTTCATATACATCATCCGCTTCATCAAGCTCTTGATTTGGCAATAATAGTGCACTTTTCATAGCAAGCAATGTGGATGCCATCACAAGATATTCGCTCGCTATATTCAATTCCAATTGTTTCATTGTATGAATATATTGCATGTATTGTTCGGTAATTTCAGAGACAGGAATATCATAAATATCAATTTCATAACGATTGATCAAATGCAATAAAAGATCTAGCGGCCCTTCGAATGCATCTAATTTCACTTGATAAGATTCGTGCATAACTTCCTTCTCCTTCTGCCATTCTTTTTATTTATTCTTTTATTCTACCACAATTGTTAGCATAAACTTAAGATGTTTTTCTTACCTTATATACTAATAAGCAACAATAACAACAGATAAAAAAACCAACTCAATTAGAGTTGGTCATCATTGTCATTACATTTTTCGAAAAAATGATTCGTGACATCGTTTGCGCATATAAAATACTTATCACTGTATTGTTCTCTAATTGCCTGAACCATTTTTCTACCTATACCTGAATTTCTATGGGATGGATTAACTGAAATGTGCTGAACGACTAACTTCTTTTCCTGCTCATTCACAAATACACCAATAGCACCTACAACATCTTCTTCTTTCCAAAGGTGTAAAAACCAATTCTCATTATCTTCATAAGCCTTAATTGTTTGTTGCAGTTTTTTCACATCTTTCTCTTCAGGCATAAAAGATAATAGCCCCATAGCAATTTTTTCTAGCGACTTTTTATATCGAATTAACATAGTTACCCCTCATCATATAAATCTTTTATATAGTATAACGAAAATACAAAAAGAAATGTTTCAAAAAAACAGATTATAATTTATTATATTAAAATCATACTACTTTTTTGATTAATTGTCATGATAAAGATAAATGTTTAAGTGGAAAATCTAACAATTTTATGACTTAACCTACAATAAACAGAAAAAGCAAGCCTTAAATGGCTTACTCACCTTCTGTTATCATTACCTTCTCCATACGATCACCTTGTTTGATTCTTAAAACTGTGTCCATTCCTTCAATAACTTGCCCAAATACTGTATGGACACCATTCAAATGTGGCTGAGGTTCATGAACAAGGAAGAATTGACTGCCACCAGTATCTTTCCCAGCATGAGCCATTGATAAAGAACCTGCTACATGTTTATGTGGATTTCCTTCTGTTTCACACTTAATCGTATAACCCGGACCTCCTGTTCCTGTTCCATGAGGACAACCCCCCTGTGCAACAAACCCAGGAATGACTCTATGGAAAGTTAACCCATCATAAAAACCCTCATTTGCTAATTTTTCAAAATTAGCCACTGTATTTGGAGCTGCATCTTCATACATTTCAATTATTATTTTTTCACCATTTTCAAAAGAAATCGTTGCTGTTTTCATTATCTAAACTCCTCCTCTTATTCATAAGATAAATCATTTCTTAATATGTCTTGATATGTTTCTCTTTTTATTACTAGCCTGTCTTTACCGTTTTCAACAAAGACTACTGCGGCTTTAGGGAATCGATTGTAATGATTAGACATTGAATAACCGTATGCCCCTGTACTATACACAGCTAAAATATCTCCAGAAATAACTTCAGGGAGTGAAATATCCCACAAAAGCATATCACCTGATTCACAGCATTTACCAGCAACAGAGGTTATATTACGTGTTGGATGATTCATTTTATTGGCTACAACAGCAGCGTACTTTGCCTGATATAGTGCTGGTCTAATATTATCAGTCATTCCACCGTCGACCGCAATATAATCACGAACATTGGGAATTTTCTTTTGAGACCCAATCGTATATAACGTTAATCCTGCATTGCCTATAATCGCACGACCAGGTTCAATCCATATCTCAGGGAAATCCATATTCAAATCATTAACTTGCATGTCTATTTCTTTTATAAGTGCCTTCACATATTCTTCTAAAGCTAATGGCTCATCCTCACTCGTGTACTTAATCCCAAAACCACCACCAAGATTAAGTACATCAGGGGCAAAATTATACTTTTTACTCCATTTATTAAGTGCGTCAAACAAACGACGAATTGCCATAACAAAACCATCTGTCTCAAATATTTGTGAACCAATATGACAGTGAAGCCCTTTTACATGAACATACTCAAGATGTTGTAACTTGTTAAAAGCTTCTTCAGCTTGCCCATTCGCTAAATCAAAACCAAACTTTGAATCTTCATTTCCAGTTAATATGTAATCATGTGTGTGGGCTTCAATTCCTGGAGTTACTCGAAGTAAAACTTCCATCTTCTTATGATTATTTGATAAAATATCATTTAATAAATCTATTTCATAAAAATTATCTACTACAATACAACCTATATCGTTTTGGACTGCCATTTCTAGTTCTGCTCTACTTTTATTATTGCCATGCATATGAATCTTGTTTGTTGGAAATCCAGCTTGCAAAGCAGTATAAAGCTCTCCTTCCGATACCACATCAAGGCTCAAATTTTCTTGCTTAGCAACTTGTAGCATAGCAATAGATGAAAATGCTTTACTTGCATAGGCAACTTGTGCCTTCACACCAAACATATCAAATGTGTTTACAAATGCACGCGCGTTTTCTCTAATTTTTTCTACATCATAAACAAACAATGGTGTACCATACTTTTCCGCTAAATAAACAGTATCAACGCCACCAATTGTTAGATGTCCCTGATCATTGATTTTTTGATTTTCGTACATCGATACACCTCCCCTCCCCTCATATACCCATGAACTATAAAAACCCTTGCCAATTAACACAAAAAATGTATTACCTCTGCATAAAGGAAGGGATTTAACTCTTTCTCAGTATTGTATAACTAGAACATGTTAGCAATAGTAATTTAAACTAATATCGTTAATTTACCACAACTTCTAAACCTATTCAACAATATTAAGAGGGAGATAGTATTATTTATTGAATAGATCATGTTTATCGTTGTTTATAGTTATTTTTAGGATGGACAATACTTGGGCGTTTTTTTGTAGTCGGTACAGAAAAACGAAATATAATTTGGATTAACGCAGCACCATTAAACGGAACAAATGGCCAGAGATATGGCGTATTCATTGATTTAGTATGTATTAAATGCATGACATAAAGCGTAAAACCAATAATTATACCTTTCACTCCAAATAATGCTGTTGCTATTATTAATAGTACACGACTTATTTTATTTGCTATACTCAATTCATAACTTGGCGTTGCATAAGAACCGATTGCACTAATAGCCACATACAAAATGACTTCAGCACTGAATAAGCCTACATCAATAGCTATTTGACCAATGAGAACTGCTGCAATCAATCCCATTGCTGTAGATAAAGGTGTTGGCGTGTGTATAGCTGCCATACGTAATAATTCAATACCAATATCAGCAAAAATGATTTGAATAACTATTGGAATATTACCAACTTCATTCGGTCCAATAAAATGTAGTGATTCAGGTAACAAGCTTGGCTCCATTGTCAATATTAACCACAACGGTAATAAGAACACAGAGGCGAGCATACCTATAAAACGAATCCATCTAATAAACGAGCCTACTACTGGTGACTGTCGATACTCCTCAGCATGTTGCACATGGTGAAAATAGGTTGTTGGTGTGATGATCATACTAGGTGATGTATCTGCCATAATTAGTACATGGCCCTCAAATAAATGATTGGCAGCTACATCTGGTCTCTCAGTATATCTAACTAAAGGAAAAGGATTCATCCCCTGCTTCACAAGGTACTCTTCAATCGTTTTATCTGCCATTGCTAACCCATCAATATCAATTTTCTTAATCTCTTTAATAATTGTTTTCACCAATCCATCATCAGCAATATCCTTAATATAAGAAACACAAATATCTGTTTTCGATCGTTCACCTACTTGAAGAATTCGATTGCGTAAACGCTCATCCCGAACACGCCTTCTTGTTAAACCAGTGTTTTCTATTATATTTTCTGTATATCCATCTCGAGAGCCTCGAACAACTTTTTCCGTATCTGGCTCTTCTGGTCCTCTACCAGGATAGTTTCTTACATCAACTATAAATGCATGATCTGTATTTTCCACAAAAATGACGATTAAACCTGACAACAATTGTGTAATCACTTCATTAAGCTCATGCTTTTTCTCTACCTGTTGATGGACAAGCCTGTTTTCTATAATAGTTGATAATTGGTCTTTATTCGGTTCTTCATCATTAATAGCTGTTAATTTTTTCAATAACTCTACAACAATGGATGTGTCACAAAGTCCTGTAACGTAATAAAGTTGAACTTTTTGATCTAATAAAATGATTTCACGAAAACCTATATCAAAAGATGTACCGATACCTAATCTTTTAGTCATTTGTTTTTGATTCTCTTTAATATTAGCAGTTATTGGAGTTTTTTTCGTCATGTCCCTGTTGTCTCCTTTCCAAAATAAGTTCAATCGCTTTTGTTGTAATCGGACATCCTTTACTCACATCGTCATGACCATCCATCTTCCCTATATCTCCAACCCCAACTATTGTAGGAATAGCTAATTGATCAAGCAAATATACCGTGTCACCATTAATCCGTCCACGCTCATATGTCGGAATACCTGCTTTATTTACACCGTCATTTATTACATTTCCATCTCGGTCAATTGAAAAATTTATTCGAGTCCATTCCTTATTTTTCGTGTGCGCTGCAACTGCAACGGCACCAATAATTACAATCGATTGATCATTAGCTAAAGCTTGTAAAATAATCTCTCCAGCACCTACTCCAGAAAATCCTGCATCATCTATTAACACGTATACAAGCTTCGTGCTAGCTTGCTTAATCGCATGAATCATCTCGGAAGGAGTGATTTTACTTGGATTATCAGCTAATGTAATTAATGCCGTACCACCAAGTTGCTTTGAGACATACTTTATCGCTTCCCTAGCATAATGATCACCATCTGTAATAATTATTATTTCTTTACGCTTCATGATATATCCTTTCGATAGTAAATTTTACTATTATTTCACAAATAGTAACCATTGAAATAGAGAGCCAGCTATTTTTCCAAGTACAATTGCTAACATTAGCCAGATAATTTGTTGATCAACATTTATTCGTTTTGCCAATATAGGAAACACATTAAGAACTTCTGTTAATGCGGCTGCCAACATACCAATAAACACACCGTGAAGTAAGCCCCAAATTAAAACAAATGGAACACCAACTTTGAGATGAAAAGGTGTAAAAGATAAGTAGCTACCAAACATCACACCACTTACAACTCCAAATTCATAGAAATGTAGAAACTTATTTGTTTTACTTAGTTGAATTAGTCGAGGGATGATGCCTAGTACAGTAATAAAAGCTACGAACCCGGTGCCAACTATTAAACCAGAAGCTAATCCTACAATGATATCCATACTATGATTGATCATCATTTTTTTGATTTAATGGATTTTCATAATATTGTATATACTGATCAATTTCCTGTTGATATTTGTACATTTCTATCTCCATAGGACTAGGTTCATCATTTAACCTTTTTTTAAATAAATAATTAAAAAAAAGTATCATTCCTAACCCTAATCCGACTGAATATGGTATTTGCAACCATAATGGGTATTCAACTTGTTGTCCTGTTAGCAAATAATGCAATCGTTGTTGAACGCTTTGCATACTTACATCATAGTGAAAATTCATTATCGCCATTGCTGAACCAATGAATAAGAGTAACCACACAATTAATACAAGCAGTAAGTTTGATTTGTTTTTTGCTTCTTTTTTATGAATGATACATTGATTGGACCCTAGAAGTTGAATATCCACATTTGGAAGGTATTTTTGAATGATTTGAATTATTGTTAATGCTTCTATTACATAAGATTTATTTTTTAACTCTTTTTTATGGTGAATGATTATTTCGTTACAAATTGAAACTAACTTTTCTGGTCCTGTTATAAATGCTAAGTCCTTAACCGTGACTCTCTGTGGTGGTTTAATATAGGCATATTTTTTTAGACGCATATATAAATTGTTTTGCACAATAATACTCCTTTCATCTGTCCCTTCCCTCAATTAGTATAAGGCAAGTATGATAAAATCATACATCGTGCATAGTTATCAAAAGATGAAGCTTTTCTAAAATGAAACAACAAAAAACCATTGAAATTTTTCAATGGCTTGTCATTCTAATACCCCTATTTGGCTTTTCATCCATTCTAGAATTTTCTTCTCTAACCGCGACACTTGGACTTGTGAAATTCCTAATCGCTCCGCTACTTCTGATTGAGTTTTATCTTGGTAATAACGCAAATAGACAATAAGTCGTTCTCGTTCATTCATTTCTCGTATTACTTCTTGTATTGCTATTTTATCAAACCACTTACTGTCCTGATCTGAAATTTGGTCCATTAATGTTATTGGATCACCGTCATTTTCATAAACAGTTTCATGAATGGAATGCGGTAATTTCGATGCTTCTTGGGCGTGTACCACTTCTTCTATCGAAAGATCTAATGATTCCGCTATCTCAGATATCGTTGGAGATCTTCCTAGTAATTTAGTAAGCTCATCTTTCTTTTTTCTTACTTTATTACCGACTTCTTTCAATGAACGACTTACCTTTAAGCTACCATCGTCTCGAATAAAACGTTGTATTTCTCCAATAATCATCGGCACTGCATACGTCGAAAATTTCACTTCATAGGATAGATCAAATTTATCAATAGATTTTAATAAGCCAATACAGCCAATTTGAAATAAATCGTCTGGATCATATCCACGATTCATAAATCGTTGCACAACAGACCATACCAAACGGACATTCCGTTCTACTAAAATATCTTTTGCTGATTGATCGCCTTTTTGGCTATTCCTTATATACGTCTTTACTTCTTCATCGGTTAATTGAACGTCATTTCGTTTATATTTCATCTCCATTGTCTTAACCCCTTAATTACATAAGGTTTTGGACTTATTAAAGTATTTTATTAAACATATTTTGGTTCCTTCTCCTAATTTTGATTCAATTTCTACGTTGTCCATAAAGTTGTCCATAATCGTAAAACCCATACCAGATCGCTCTAGTTCAGGCTTAGAAGTATACAATGGCTGGATAGCTTCATCAATATTGTCAATACCAATACCATGATCCTCAATTGTAAGTTCTACTTTATTCTCGTCAATAGAACAAGTCATAAGGATTCGTTGACTGTCATCATTGTTATACCCATGAATAATTGCATTTGTTACCGCTTCTGAAACAACCGTCTTTATTTCTGTCAATTCTTCCATGGTTGGATCTAACTGAGCAACGAAAGCCGCAATAGTCACACGAGCAAATGATTCATTCTCACTTATACTAGTAAACGACAATTCCATTGAATTTCTCATGATGCAACCCCCAATCGAATAAGCGCATGCATCTCACTATCTTCCAATCGAATAATTTTAAATAAGCCTGATAGTTCAAATAATCGTTTAACTGCCGGAGAAATGGAGCAAACAATCATTTCTCCTTTAATTTGTTTCAACTCTTTGTAGCGTCCTAATATGACTCCAAGACCTGAACTATCCATAAACGTTAACTCACCTAAATTAAGTATCACATGTTGTACATCTACCTCATACAGTATTCTTTGCCAGTCTGTTTTAAATCGCTCCGCTTCATGGTGATCCAATTCACCCGAAAGTCGCACTAATAACACATTTTCTTTAACATTCCAATCTACCTTTAAACTCACTATGTCTCCTCCTTTTACCTTATGTGATTTCGGTAACAGAATAGCTTACTTATCCTGTAAACGTTACAATTTATCTCTATCTTGTGAACGTTTATTTTTTCTAAGCTTATCTTTCTATTTCTCTTCTCTAGTTTCCTGCCTCTTGACAAAACTAGTGCATAAGCTACACATTTATTAGATTTTCACCAATTTTCTCATTGAGTATTTAAACAGCTTCCACATATTAGCTTGTTTCATTGAGTGTTCAAGTAATAAAGGGGTTTCAGTTATTATTTTTCCGTTATGCTTCACTTGTAAAACCCCAACCTTACTTCCTTTTTCAAGTGGCAATGTCATGTGCTTATTTATTTTCACAGTGGTTTCAACACCTGATACATCCGTTCCTCTTTCTAAAAGTACAGATACCGAATCTCCGGTAATAACATTAACGTTATTTTTATCAGCTTTTAGCATTGAAATTTGTGTAACAGGTTGATCTTTTTTGTACAATAATTCTGTTTTATATTGCGAGAAGGCATAGTCTAACATTTGTGTAATTGATTTCGCTCTCTCCTTTGGTGACTCTGCACCCATTGCAACTGCAATGACACGCATGTTATCTTTTTTGGCTGTTGCAGTTAAACAGTACTTTGCTTCAGATGTATAACCAGTTTTTAAACCATCTACCCCTTGATAAAATTTGACTAGTTTATTTGTATTCACTAACCAGAATTCATCTTCTGTATCTTTTCTCAAATAATCTTCATAAATTTTTGTATAATTTGTTACTTGTTCGTATTTTAATAGTTCCTTTGCAATGACGGCCATATCGTAAGCTGTAGAAAAATGATTGTCTGCCGGTAATCCTGTTGTATTTTGAAAAATGGTATTTTCTAACCCTAACTCCTTTACCTTCTTATTCATCATAACGACAAATGCTTTTTCACTTCCCGCAACTCTTTCTGCTAAGGCAACACTAGCGTCATTTCCAGATGCAATCGCAACACCTTTTAACAAATCATTTACTGACATTTCTTCTCCTTCTTCTAAAAAAATTTGCGATCCACCCATAGAGGCTGCGTGCTCACTAACACGAACTTTTTCATCTAACGTAATTTTTTCATCATCTAGTGCTTCCATAATTAATAATAATGTCATCATTTTTGTCATACTTGCTGGTGGCAGTTGTTCATGTGCATTTTTTTCATACATAATTCCACCCGAATCTCTTTCAATTAATATTGCTGAACTCGCCGAATCTGCTAAAGACAAATCAGCTGTATTTTTTTCGTTAGCATGTACAGTTTGAACAGAGAAAATGGTAAACAATAAAACAAAAAGTGAGCTTATTATTTTTTTCATGTTAGTACCTCCAAATATGTAATGTTCCTAGTTTCTCCATGTTCATCAATTTTTATAACAAAAAAAACTCACTCCATTTAATGAAGTGAGTTTAAGCTCTAGGATGAAAATTAGTGTAAATATCTTTTAATCTCGCTTGTGTAACATGTGTATATATTTGTGTAGTGGAAATATCGGCATGACCTAGCATTTCTTGCACAGAACGAAGATCAGCACCATTTTCTAATAAATGTGTTGCAAAAGAATGTCTCAGTGTGTGTGGCGTAATTTCTTTTTTTATTCCTGCTTGTTTTGCTAACGTTTTTAATATTTTCCAAAAACCTTGTCTTGATAATGGATTACCGTGATGATTGACAAATATTTGTTCAATTTTTTTTTGCTTAACTAACGCACTACGAGACATCATCAAATATTCTTCAACTGCTTCTTTGGCTATATTACCAAGTGGAACAATTCGCTCTTTGTTTCCCTTACCAACACACCTGACAAAGCCCATTGTTAAATGAATGTCTTCTAGCTTTAATTGCATCAATTCTGAGACTCTTAATCCAGTGGCATAAAGCATTTCAAGCATCGCTTTATTACGAATATTCAGCGGGGAGTCGCTTGGAATGGATAACAACTTTTCTACTTCTTGTTTGGATAGTACTTTAGGTAAACTGCGCGTTTTTTTAGGTGTTTCAATATGTAAACTCGCATCATGAGGTAAATGATACTCACGCACTAAAAATTGATGAAACAATCGTATCGTGGATAACATTCTAGCCATCGTAGCTTGCGAACGGTCTTGATCATTTAAATGATACAAGAATTTTAAAGTATGATTTCTTTCTACTTGTTCCCATGTATGAATCTGTAACTCGTTTTCTAAGAAATGCTTATATTGCTTCATATCTCGTTGATAGGATTGCAGTGTATTATCTGATAATCCTCTTTCTATTTGAAGATAATGAAAAAAATCTGTTAATGCATCTTTCATTTTTATTCCCCTAATCGAAAAAAAATAGATATTCGATCAATCCACTCATACCTAACTTGTTTATCTACTTTTACAGCATTTCCTTCTGGTGGATCATAGCGATGATAATTTTCATATTCCTGATGGATTGCTTGTAAGCCAAAATAAAAAAGCGAAGTACATAAAATAAATAAGAAGAATAGTTTAATTACATCTTTTGTATACGTTAATAATCCACGCATCCCGATTACTCCTTTTTTAATATCATAAGAGTCTAATAAATCGCAGCTCTTTTAAAAGATATGCCAAAAAGGAGAGATATTATACATCACTTTTTTATTAAACAAAAAAGCCTTCTTCAATAAAGGCTCTTAGGAAGAAGCTTTCCATTCTTGTTCTTGACATTTTTTGCAGATCCCATGAAATGTAAGACGATGATCTTTTACCTTAAAATTCCAATCTTTTTCTACAATTTCTTCTACATCTTCCAATAAATCATCCATTATTTCTTCAACAGACCCACATTCTGTACAAACTAAATGATGATGAAAATGGGTAGCGCCCTCTTTACGCAAATCATATCGTGATACACCATCTCCAAAATTTATTTTATCAACAATCTTTAACTCGGACAATATTTCTAGTGTTCGATACACTGTAGCTAATCCAATTTCCGGAGATTTTTCTTTCACTAATAAATAGACATCTTCTGCACTTAAATGATCTTCTTCACGTTCTAGAAGTACTCTAACCGTTGCCTCACGTTGGGGAGTTAGTTTATAGCTTTGCGCGTGTAGTTGCTTTTTAATACGATCAATACGATGTTCCATATATAAAACCTCCCTCTTCTATCAATTATAAGCACAGCAAGAAATTGTGTCAATTAAAATTATTATTAATCACAACAAATAATTATTTTTATATTATATTGATTTTAAATTAACCATTCAATTACCCATTTCATCATTTGATCAGATACAAATGCTTCTATGACTGAGGCAATTGCGGCAATAACTATTAATATAATAAAAATAACAAAATATTGAACAAAGTATTGTCCAATCGGTTCTTTTTGCAGTTTTCTAGAGAATATTTTTTGAATCAATGCTAAAGAAAAAATCATCGCAATTCCACTTGCAAGTAAATAGACTGGTATAATAATTAAGTTCTGAGGAGCAATAGACGCAGCAGAAAATAAAAGTCCACCCCACTCTAATTCAGTTACAAAAAATCCAACTGAAAATCCAACAACAACACCTTTTATAAAAATGAGAATCCATATAATTGGTAGACCAATTACGGATAAGCCTAAAATAAAAAAAAGAGCTAAGTATTGGAAATGATAAATAAAAGAAGTTTTAAGAATCTCACTATTCCCTACAATTGGCCCTTCGAGTAATCGGTTTAAGAATTGATTGACATAGAAGGATAAATTTTGTTTTTGGATAAAGTCCATACTATTTACAATCACTGCACCAAAAACAACACCAATTAGGAATAAAACAATCATAAAAAAGTAGATTAAATGATATTTTTTCATATGATTGTACACAATTGATTGACTACGATTCATCACAGTTCCTCCGTTCTTACTGACTATAGTAAAAATCTATGAGGAAATTGTAATAAATAGACCAGCAAATCTATAATCTATTCTAGTAACTTTCCGTATTTACCTCCACCACCCGACTTCACGTGCTGGATTCCTTTTCTCATTTGTAAAATATGTTTTGTGATGTTATCTGGTACAACATCATTTAATTGCTCTTTCGTAGCATGATGAATGATTTCCATCTCTGTTCCAAAGTTTTTTAATAATTTATGATATGACTTTTCCCCTAAACCAGGGATGTATTCTAATGGAACTTGATGAATATAAGTCGGACGATTACTATGTTGGAGTTGCTCATGCTTTGATACTAATTCTTGAATGCGTTCAGCAACTCCTTTAATCACCTTATCCGAACCACAATCGGGACACGTGAAACCAAATTTACCTGGAGCAAGGCAATTTTTACAGACTGTATGATAATACTTTCCTAACTTAGGGTGCATACCATAGTTTGTTACAACTTTCCTTCCTTCTTTTTCTTGTAAAGCAAGAGACAATTCCGAAAATGTTCCTTCTTTTAGCCTAAGTTCTTGATACTCTCGTGCGATTTTAGCTAAAGAATGTGCATCAGAGTTTGTCAGGTATGTGTAACCATGTAATTCACTGATTTGATCTGCCATACTTGTATCAGAACTTAATCCAAGTTCTACTGCGTCGATCATCTCAGGATCTAAAACTTCTGTTAAGGATCGAACAACACCCTTACCATATAAACTTTTAAACGGCGTAAAAATATGTGCAGGAATAAATAATCCTCCAAGTTCTCTCACTTGCTGTTGCAAACTTTTTCCACTACCATAAAATCGTTGTGAACTCAAGTTTATGTTTGTCATTCGTGTGCTAAGCCAAGAAGTAAATTGTCTCATTTGTTGTAAAGTTGGCAAGAAACATAGCACATGAATCGGTCCAGCACATGTTTCATCATAAATCTCGATTTCAGTACCTAGAATAAGAGTAACTTCCTCAAATCGTATCCCTCCACCTTTTAACTCTTCTGCTTTACTTACTTGAACTAAATCTGACAATTCTTCTTGAATAGCAGGTGAATGACAATCAATCACTCCTACCATTTGAATACCTTTATTTCGACTAGCTTCTTTTAAAATGTTTGTTAATGTCAGTGATTTCCCACCAGTGATTTTAACCGGTTTGTTGTACTTATCACGACCAACATGCACATGTAAGTCTGCATAAATTGATTGTAAATGCATCGATAGTTAACCTCTTTTGTTTATTTGTTCTTTAACATACAAAAGTGCATATGCTGTTTTAACATCATGAATCGCTTGTGTTTGTAACAATCTTTCCGCTTCAGACAAGGAAATTGTATGTACAACAACGAATTCATCTTCGTCCAATTGTTTTTTTTCGTCTAACAAGATCAGCTCTTTCGTGAAATAAAGATATAATAATTCATTGGAAAAACCAGGTGTCGTATAAAACGATGTAACATAGTCTATTTTTTCAGTTGTGTATCCCGTCTCTTCTTCTAACTCTCGTATTGCAGTTACTGCTGGCTCTTCTCCTGGTTCTAGCTTTCCCGCTGGTATTTCAATGATGCTCTTATTCAATGGTTTACGATATTGCTCAACCATTAACAACTCATCATTATCCGTCATTGCAATAATTGCAACCGCACCAGGATGTTTAATGATTTCCCTTTTAGAAGTATTTCCATCTGGCAATGTGACATCATCAACTTGTAGCTGTACGATCTTCCCATTAAAAATTTGCGTCGTTGCAATTGTTTTTTCCTCAAATGTATTACTCACGGCGGGTTCCTTCTTTCATTCATATATTATTACTTATTTTAACATACTGATTGTAATGGTTGTATTTCATTCTTTTTATTTTTAGAATATGAATGAAAGGAGTGTTTATATTGAGGAAAAATCAACTTGGAAAATCAAACTTGTATATATCTGAAATGGGGATCGGTTGTATGTCTCTAGGTACCGATCGCCGAAAAGCGAGTACTATGATTGACCGAGCAATTGACGTCGGAATTAATTATCTAGATACAGCAGATTTATATGATCAAACCGTAAATGAATCGATTGTTGGTCAAGCGCTGAAAGGAAAAAGAGAACAGATCATCCTTGCAACGAAAGTGGGAAATCATCTCCAACCAGACGGAACTTGGTTTTGGGATCCGTCGAAAGCTTATATAAAAGAACAAGTAAAATCAAACCTGCTGCGATTACAGACCGATTATATTGATTTATATCAACTCCATGGTGGAACGATTAATGATCCAATTGACCAAACGATTGAAGCCTTTGAAGAGTTAATCCAAGAAGGATTGATTCGTTATTATGGCATCTCCTCTATCAGACCAAACGTGATTAAAGAGTATGCAAGACGCTCGTCCATTGTTTCTGTCATGATGCAGTATAGCTTATTCGACCGTAGACCAGAAGAATCCATGCTAGACTTCTTACATCAAGAAGGTATAAGTGTCGTTACAAGAGGTTCATTAGCGAAAGGCTTTTTAACTGATCAGGCAAAAGCAGTCGTAGAAAACAAAGGGGACGAAGGATATCTTTCCTATTCTAGTGATGAATTGAGCACAATCATTAATGAATTGAATCAAACAGACTTAGCTAATGATTCATTAACTTCTACTGCATTACGTTATGTATTAGACCACCCTGCAGTAGCAAGTGTCGTAACAGGAGCTAGCTCGTTGAAACAGCTTGATGCCAATGTGTCTGCTATTTTACAATCACATGCCTTACCAACATCATTGTATGAAAAGTTACAAAAAATAACGAAACAAACATTCTATGCGAATCATCGCTAACTACACCATCTATTTATTTTATCATTCAAAAGGAAACGGCTAATTAATAGTAATAGCCATTTCCTTTTTTTATTGTTTGCTACTTTTTATTAAATTGTTTTTTTAATAATCGTTCTGTCATCACAGGAAATAAATGATACAATCGACTTCCAATCTCCATCCATTTAGGCAAATTGATTTCTCTTTTCCGCTTGAATAATGCATGAACAATCGCATCTACTACATCATTTGGATATAGCATATAGCGTTCTACATTTTTTTGATAATTCCCACTTGGATCAGCTGTTTGAAAAAAGTTTGTTTTTACAGGTCCTAAATTCACTGTAGTCACATATAAATCTTGTTGTTCAATTTCTAAGCGTAATGCGTTACTGAATCCTAATACAGCATGCTTTGTAGCGCCATAAATAGAAGATTTTGGGGTTGCTATTTTTCCAGCGAAGGATGCTATATTAATAATATGACCTTTTTTAGCTGCTGATAAAGAAGGAAGCAGTTGCTGAATACTTTCAACTAGCGACAAAACATTAACTTGAAACATTTGTTCGATATCACTTATCTTTGCTTCTTCTATCGAATCAAAAATTCCAAAACCAGCATTATTAATTAATGCGTCGATTGTTGGATATTGTTGATAAATTTTTTTAAATGTATCAGTCCTTGCTTTCCTGTTCGCTAAATCTACGGAATAAACATCACAATGTATTGAATAATTGTTTTCTAAAGATTGTTTTAAAGCATCAAGTTTATCAGTTGAACGTGCAAGCAATATTAAATTAGCACCATGAGCAGCGAGCGATGTTGCTAAGCCTTCCCCTATTCCACTTGAAGCTCCAGTAATTAAAATCGTTTTATTTAAAAAATTGCGCATAATATCCCCCGTTCTTCTGATCTGTTAATCTATATCATAATATAACATGCTTTTTCATTGTAATCACCATCATCCTAGTTTTGCTTCGATTGACTTTTTTTTTGAAATATTACACAATCATTAAGAATACCTTGATTATGAGGTGAAGTGATGAAAACGATTATTTATGCACACAGAGGAGCAAGTAAACATGCGCCGGAAAACACATTACCTGCGTTCGAGCTCGCATATGAATCAGGAGCAGACGGAATTGAAACAGATGTTCAATTAACAAAAGATGGTATCCCTATATTGTTTCATGATGAAACGGTAAGGCGAACAACAAATGGAACCGGGTTTATCCAAGATTATACCTTTGAACAGTTACAAAAATTAGATGCAGGAGCTTGGTTCTCTAAGCATTATGCGAACACACGAATTATGTCTCTTGAGCAATTTTTGTTGTGGACAACAAATAAAAACTTAATATTAAATTTGGAATTAAAAACAAATATTATTTCATACAAGCACATTGAACAAATTGTGTATGACTTGCTTGTTAAATACGACCAATTAGGTCACACAGTAATTTCTAGCTTTAATCCTGATAGTTTATTAAACATGCACCAGATCGACGCTACAGTTACAACTGCATTTTTAACATCTAAGAAAAAAGTAGATTTAATCAATTATACAAAGCGTCTAGGTGCAAAAGGTATTCATATAAAAAATAGATTAATGAATCAAAGTCTTATCAATAAAGCGAAACAAGAGGATATCTATGTTGCTACATATACGGTGAATCGAGTCTCACAAATGATGCGATGCTATCATACCGGATGTCATGCTATTTTCACTGATTTACCTTATATTGCAATAGAGACGAGGGAACTATTCGAACAAGATATTATCCAATAATGGAGGATAGAAAATGGAGCATAAATTATTTAGTCCAATTACATTTAAAGAAGTTACTTTAAAAAATAGAATTGTCATGTCACCGATGTGCATGTATGCTTGTGAACCAGAAGACGGTACCGTACAAGATTTTCATGTAACGCATTATGAATCAAGAGCAGTTGGTCAGGTAGGACTAATTATGCTAGAAGCAACTGCTGTACAACCAGAGGGTAGAATTTCTACGAAAGACTTAGGCATATGGTGTGAGAAACATATTGAAGGACTAAAAAAAGTTAGTGATCGCATTCACACTCACGGCGCAAAGAGTAGTATACAATTAGCCCATGCCGGGAGAAAAGCTAATTTACCTAATGATATTTTGGCACCAAGTGCGATCGCTTTTAATGAAAATTATAAAACACCGAATGCGATGTCAATCGATCAAATAAATGAAACGATTCAATCATTTAAAGTTGCTGCGGATCGGGCAAATCAAGCAGGATTTGATGTGATAGAAATTCATGCGGCACATGGCTATTTAATTAATCAATTTTTATCACCATTAACTAACAAACGAACAGATAGCTATGGTGGTGCTAAAGAAAACCGCTATCGTTTTCTATCAGAAATTCTTGAAGCGATAAAAACCATCTGGAAAGCACCAATCTTTGTACGAATTTCAGCAGATGAATATCACAAAGATGGCAATAATATGGAAGACTTTATTTATTATGCTGAACAATTAAAAAAACAAGGTGTTTCCTTGATTGATTGTAGTACTGGTGGTGTTGTTCCTGCAACGATTCAGCCATTCCCTGGCTATCAAGTGCCAAAAGCTGAGATATTAAAGAAACATGTAGCTATCCCAACAGGTGCTGTCGGATTAATTACATCAAGTATACAAGCAGAAGAAGTATTACAAAATAATCGTGCAGATTTAATCTTTTTAGGTCGTGAACTATTACGTAATCCTTATTGGGCAAAACAAGCAGCGAACGAATTACAGTTTGATTTAGATGCACCTAAATCATATGAGCGAGGTTGGTTATAAATGAAGCTAATATTTTTAGGGACCGGAGCAGGTATTCCCTCTAAAGAAAGAAATGTTTCTGCTATACTTTTAGATCTTTTGCAAGAAAGAGGAACAACATGGTTATTTGATTGTGGTGAAGCGACACAGCATCAAATTTTACGAACAACGATTAAACCAAGAAAAATTGAAAATATATTTATTACACATTTACATGGAGATCATATTTATGGCTTACCTGGCTTTCTAAGTAGCCGTTCCTTTCAAGATGGTACTACTCCAGTTACCATATACGGTCCCAAAGGAATAGAAGCTTTTGTTAAAACTAGCCTAGAAGTTAGTGAAACACATTTAAGATATCCGCTTTATTTCAAAGAAGTAGACGATGGAATAATTTTTGCTGACAATGACTTTGTTGTTTATGCAAAAAAACTACAGCATGGCATTCCAAGCTATGGTTACCGAATCGAACAAAAAGATCAACCAGGAGAACTATTAATCGATAAGTTACAAGCAATGGGGATCAGTCCTGGCCCTATTTATCAACACATAAAAGAAAACGAAATGACATCCTTGCCGAATGGTGAGGTCATTCATAGAAATGACGTACTCGGGCCAAATAAAAGTGGAAACATAATTAGCATTCTTGGTGACACTCGGTATGATAAAAGTTTTATTGAATTCATTAAAAATAGTGATGTGCTAGTACATGAAGCCACGTTTGCCAAAGATGGAAAAGACTTAGCTCACGATTACTTTCATACTACAACTGAACAAGCGGCACAATTAGCGAATCAAGCGCAAGTCAAGCATTTATTACTGACCCATATTTCTTCGCGTTATGCTGGTGACAAAAGTGAACAATTACAGGTTGAAGCAGCTACTATTTTCCCAGATGTCCAAATAGCTTATGATTTTTTTGAATACGAAATAAGAAAGGCGTAAGCGATTGTTTAATAACGTGAAAGCTTTACTTGGCGCTGAAACCGAACATCGATATTTCCTATACAAGCACATAACAAAATCAAACTTACGCTTTCTTATTTAATAAAAAATAGCGAGGCTTAAATGCTTCGCTATTTTTTATAGTCGTCTAAATAATCTTTTTGAAAGCTTGTGCTTGGTTGTGTTTTATCTTCGGGATCATTCATTTTTTTAAACGTATCTGCACCATACTTCTCTGTTAACTGCTCCATCGCTTGATAAAGCTTTTCTTTAGATGCTTCTTTTTCATATGTGAATAAATCTAATTGCTGGACGAGTTCTTGTTTATCTTGTAAATCTTGCACCGTAACACCCAACAATCGGATAGGTTTTCCATTCCAATGTTCATCTAATAAACCTAAAGCATAATTAAATATCGATGTCTCTTCCTCAATAAAGTCAACTAACTTCTTACTTCTAGTAATCGTCTTTCGATCATGAAAACGAATTGTCAGCTGGATATGTTGGCCTACTACCTTTTTTCGTTTAAGCCTTATGGAGACTTTACGAGAGAGTTTTCTAAGCAGCTGCCTAATTTCCTGATCGTTTGTCGTGTCTTCTGGTAATGTTTCCGAGTTGCCAATACTTTTAAAATCATAAATCGCGTCTGGGTCGACAATACTCGGATCAATTCCCTTTGCACGATTCTGTAATCGTTCACCATTAATACCAAGCACACGTTTTAATACATACACGTCTGCTTCAACGACATCTTTTATCGTTTTGATCTCTAACTTATGCAATTTTTCTGCAGTTTTTGAACCTATACCATACATTTCTTCAATTGGAAGCGGCCATAGTTTATCCCGTAAATCACGAAGTCTTAGAACCGTTATTCCCATCGGCTTTTTCATATCCGAAGCCATTTTTGCAAGAAATTTATTCGGAGCTATCCCAATACTACATGGTAAATCTAATTCATTTGCTATACGGTTTTGTATGCTTTTCGCAATTTCTAAAGGTGAGCCAAGCGCTTCACAAGACGAAATATCCATATATCCTTCATCTATAGATACAGGTTGTACGTAAGGTGTGATCTCTGCTAACATTTTAAACATTTCACTAGAAGCCTTTCGATAACGATCAAAGTTCGGACGCATCACAATTAAATTTGGGCATAATCGTTTTGCCTCCCAAAGTGGCATCGTCGTTTTCACACCTCTTGCTCTAGCTTCATAGCTACTCGTCACAACAATCCCTCGTCGTTCTTCTGGATTGCCTGCAATAGCTAATGGCTTTCCCTTTAGTGACGGATTGTACGCTGCTTCTACAGATGCATAAAAACTATTCATATCAACATGAAAAATAACCCTACCATTTTTAGGATACCATTTAGACATTTATCTCTTCCTTTAGGAACGTGCGTTCTGTCCACATTAATATAGCATATATCGATAAAAACTTCTAGCCTTATCAAATCAAACAATCTTAGAAAAAGAAAGTATTAGCTGATCGTTGTCTCTTCAACAATAGCTACAATTAATTCAGTAATTTTGTTTAATTCACTAATTGGCATTTTTTCAGAAGTCGTATGAATATCTTCATAACCAACCGCTAAATTGACCGTTGGTATACCTAAGCTAGAAATGACATTCGCATCACTTCCACCACCGCTTTGTTTTAATTCACTCTCCCTTCCTATTTTTTTAGCAGCACGTCTAGCAACCTCGACAACTAGATCACCTGACTGTTGTTTATACCCTGGATACATAACAGTCGTTTCTATTTCAGCTTCACCACCAAGTACAGATGCTGCATCTTCAAACGCCTTTTTCATCGCATTAACTTGTGCTTCCATTTTTTCCGGAACTAACGAACGGGCTTCTGCCAAGACTTCGACGTAATCACATACGATATTTGTCTTTTGTCCACCTTCAAATCGACCAATGTTAGCGGTTGTTTCTTTGTCGATCCTTCCTAATGGCATATTAGATATCGCTTTAGCAGCTATTGTAATTGCGGAAACTCCCTTCTCTGGAGCGACACCAGCGTGCGCAGTCTTACCTCTTACAATGGCCTTTATTCTTGCTTGTGTTGGTGCTGCAACAACAATGTCGCCCACTTCCCCATCACTATCGATTGCATAACCAAATGATGCATGAATTTTTTCTTTCGTTAGTGCTTTTGCACCAACTAAACCAGACTCTTCACCTACAGTGATAATATATTGAATATCACCATGACTTACGTTATTCTCTTTTAAAACGCGGATCGACTCTAATATTGCAGCTAATCCCGCTTTATCATCTGCTCCTAAAATCGTTGTTCCATCAGAAGTAACATAGTCTTCCGTTACTTGTGGTTTCACCCCTCGTCCTGGCACTACGGTGTCCATATGAGATGTGAAATAAATGGGTTCAATAGATGGGTCTCCTTTTAAGGTGCAGATTAAATTACCGGCACCATGCCCAGTTATTTCAGCACTTTCATCTTCATACACATCGACGCCCAGATCAGTAAACTTCTGTTTCAATATGTTTGCAATCTTAGCTTCATCGGTTGTTTCTGAATCTATTTGAACCAATTCTAGAAACTCTTTTAATAATCTTTCTTTATTAACTTTCATGTGAACACTCCTTTAGACAATCATATCTAAAAGAATAAACCTTCGCAACTTTATTTCAAAGCCACCTAACACTAGGTGAGACTGAAAGGATACCGTTACAGAGCATGATAAAGACGATTTGTGTCCTCCCAGTTCAACTTACAAATCAGGGTTGTACCTTTTCTTATTTCACGATAAAATACTTATAGGATAAAGGAGGCAGAATGAATGGCTAAATCAACAAATCAAAACAAACAAATGAAAAGTAAATCCAAAAAGTTATCGAAACGTCAGCGACGCAATAAAATAATTGTTTACCTTATGATTACAGCGATGGTACTCTCCGCATTCACAGCAGGGCTAGCTCATTTTATTAATTCATAATATCAAACCAGTCGATCAATGACTGGTTTTATTTTTGCTTAGTAATAT
Source organism: Paraliobacillus sp. JSM ZJ581 (assembly GCF_044383835.1). Taxonomy (NCBI): domain Bacteria; kingdom Bacillati; phylum Bacillota; class Bacilli; order Caryophanales; family Bacillaceae; genus Paraliobacillus; species Paraliobacillus sp. JSM ZJ581. The sequence continues at coordinate 76,376 of NZ_JBISEP010000006.1, read as the reverse complement.
ATTTAAAATATTATATATCGAGTTAAAGTTAGCTATGCCCATTGATTGGTAAGCTTTCTCTTTCTTTACAACGATGGCGTTTAAATTCATACATCGGCAATCAACCACCTACAATTTCTATTCTTTTATCGCACCTTTTAACTTTGCCAATTTTTCAAAGCTAGCTGTTGTATCTACAATCCAAATTTTTGTTCCTATAGGGATTTTGTTAAATAGAACAATTACATCCTTATTTTTCATACGAATACAACCTGCAGAGACACGCTGTCCAATCGTTTCTGGTTGATTCGTTCCATGTACTCCATATACTCTACCATTTGTGTTTTCAGCATCAAACCCTATCCATCTAGCTCCTAAAGGATTGTTGGGATTCCCACCTGGAATATTTTTTTTTCGATAGTACGGTTGCTCTGCTTTCACAATAATGTTGAACATCCCTTCTGGTGTTTTTTCTTTTGTTACACCAGTTGCAACTGAATAAACTTTTTTTACTTCTCCTTCATTTATAAACGCCAATTGTAACGTTGCTTTGTTAACGATGACAAAGGGAGATTGATCTGTTGGATTTTCGCCTAAAGGCCATAATGGGGACAGAAATAATAAGATAGTAAGGTGCAATAATTTCATTTTAACTGTTCATTCCTTTTTTTCATTAGTATGTGAATAAAGAAGTTTTTTATCATTTAATCCTTTTTAATATTTCCTGGGAAAGCGCAAAAATCGTATTGGTTAGATAAAATAATGCATTAACCTACGCATATATACAGCAGCAATTCCTTTCGTAATATGATTACAGCTTTTAAGTATGCTTCTCTATTGTATAAAGTAATGGATTTAGTGACATCCTATGTTTACGTTTTATCTAGATAGAAGGAGACATATTAATTTATGGATATTAATAAACTAATGGAGAAACATCAAGATGAATTTGATAACGCTAGAGTAAAAGAAATTTCAGATGATATCGCTATGTATCGTACACTCGTATCCAATATATATATGGTAGGTAAGCCTTCAAATCAATTATGGTATTTAATAGATACAGGGGTGGCTCAATATCATGAAAGAATTCTAGTTGCTGCTCAAAGACGGTTTCCAAACATTCCACCAAAGGCAATTATCCTTACTAACGGACACTTTGATCACGCTGGTTCAGCCAAAGCCTTGGCTAAATATTGGGATGTCCCAATCTATGCACACCCGCAAGAAATTCCTTATCTAAATGGATCGTTGGCATACCCACCAGCTGATCCTACTGTGGGAGGAGGATTGATCTCGTTAATGTCTCCTCTTTTTCCAAAAAAGCCAATTCAACTATCAAAGTGGCTAAAACCAATTACAGAAAAAATGGAACAGGGACTAATAGATGATTGGCGTATCATTCATACTCCCGGTTATACTCCTGGTCACATTTCGCTATTTAATAAAAAAAATCGGACGCTAATTGCTGGAGATGCAGTAGCAACTGAAAATCCGGAATCTGCTTTAGCGATGGTTTTTCCAATTAGTAAAGTATACGGGCCTCCTGCCTTTTTTACAGATAATTGGGATATCGCTAAACAAACAATTGCTCACATTATCAAATTACGACCAAAATTATTATTAGCTGGTCATGGTTTACCAATGGAAGGAGATTTGCTAGATAAAGGGTTGAAACATTTATTTGATAACTTTGAACAAATCGCAATACCAAGTAATAAAAATAAATGAATAAAGTAGAATTGTTATCTACTTTATTCATTATTTGTCGTTATTCAATAGTAAATTTAGTTATGATATTCTTTAACTCTTTTGACAAGTTTTCTAATATAGTTGACTGATTGGCTAAGTATTGCACAGCATCTTTTTGATGTTGAATAGAAGCGGTCGTTTCTTCCATATTTGCAGCATTTTCTTGAGAAACAGATGCGATCTGTTCAATTCCTTTATTCATTTCATTACTATTTAATTCGATTGATTGTAAGTTATCTGCAACTGTACTAATATGGTGATTCATCCCTTCAACCTTAGTCGTTATTGTTGAAAAATAGGAGGCAGATTCTTTAATATCTCGAACACCTATATCTGCTTGTTCATAAGTGTTTTCAAGCGATAATTGCAAACGATTTGTTTCTTTTTGCATATTTCCCATCACTTCAGCAATATCAATCGCGGAAACACTAACCTGTTCTGCCAACTTTTTAATTTCATTTGCAACTACTGTAAAGCCTTTTCCGGCCTCACCCGCTCTTGCAGATTCAATTGCTGCATTGAGGGCAAGTAAATTAGTTTGTTCTGTAATTTTGTTAATAACCGTTGTTAATTGCGCAACCGACTGTGACTGTTCCTCTAACTCTTTCACATTATCAACTGCTTTTTTCACATTATTATTAATCGTGTCCATTTGCTCGATAGAATGATTCACTTGATTATTTCCTTTGATCGCCAACCCAGAAACTTCTGTAGAAGACAGCTTTAATTGATCTGCATTTTGCTTTACTTGCTTCACTTTATTGTCAAAAGATTGTACTGCTATAGCTATTTGAGCAGAAGAACTAGCTTGTTCATCAGCTCCTGCCGCTAACTCTTGCGTCGTTGAAGTAAGTTGTTCACTGCCATCTCGTAGTTTATAACTAATATCTTTTAAAGCATTACTTTGGTCATTAATACGATTAGATGCTATTTTAGTATAAGAAATTGCTTCTCTTAAATGATCAACCATCTGATTCATTGCATGTGAAAGCTGTTTTACTTCACCTTTACCTTTTACATCTACACGATCAGTAAGATTTCCTGCTGCAATCGTACGCGCTTTATTTTTCAAATGAATCAATGGTTTTGCAATCATTTTAGATAATAGGATAGATATAATTACAACACTAACAAATGTAGAGATAGCAATGATTAAAATAACATTTCTAATCGACGCAATTGAAGACAATGCCTCTGCTTTCGCTTCAGTTACAACCAATGTCCATTCAAATCCCGGGTAATCTAGATAACCATCACTTTTAGCGTATCCGATAATCGCTTCTTGATTATGATGCCCTTCACCAGAATAATATGCTGAGTCGCCAGATTTTACTGCTTCTAAGCGATTTAACATTGCAGGAGATACTTGAAATGCCAACTCGCTTGTTTCTTCATCTGTTGCACTGGCACTTGTAACTGTATCAGCTACTTTCTCACCGCTTTGATTAATCAATTCAACAACCATATCATCTGTAGAAATACGATTAACATCTTCCCAAATATACGCTACATTAAATGTACCTTCCAAAGTACCAACTTTAGTTTGACCTTTCATTACATTAATAGAAATCGCAATAACATGTTTATCTAACTCACTATTGTAATACACATCAGAATAAGCCATTTCATCTGATGATTTAGCAATTGTTTCTTGTTTCATTTGATATTCATTAGTTAAGTTACTCGAAAAGCCAACTAAATCTCCGTCTTCATTAGTGAAAGAAAGAGAAGAAAAATACTCCATTTGATTTACTTGACGATCAAAAAAGCCTGCAAAGAATGATTGCTCCAAATCATTACTATCTATATTTGATAATTCATTTGCTAAAAGCTTTATATCCCTCGATCTTTCATACATCATCCTGTCTAATTTCTCCATATGTACAGCAGCAAAGTCTTTTACTTTATGACCAACCTCTTGTTCCAAAGCTTGTGATGATTGAAAGTAAGTAATTATGCCCATAATCAAAATGGGTAATATCGCAATAAAACTAAAATATGTAATGAGCGTACTACGAATCCCTCTGTTTTTCCATTTGTTTTTAATTTTCTTTAACATTATCTCCCTACCTTTATTAGAAATTTATTTACTTGAAATATAGACATTAAAGAAAATTATACATGAAAGATAACATTGATTTAATGTCAATTTTGTGAAATATTTCATTATTTTTTAAAAAAGAGTAAAAATACCACTAAACTACCTACTATCACTAAATTCAAATAAAATTTTCCAATAAAAAAACGTGTTCCTAAAAAAGAAACACGCTTCAATTTAAGGTAATGTATTACCAGTAGATCGATAAAGCTCGTACCATTCTTCTCTTGTTAGTTCAATCTGAGATGCTTGTTCAATCTGTTTTAATCTTTGTATATTCATACTCCCTACAACAGGTTGTATTTTTGCTGGGTGTCGTAAAATCCATGCAATAGCTATTGTAGTTGCTGTCACACCTTTTTTCTCAGCTAATTCATTTAACTTATTATTTACTTGCGGGAAATCATCATTACCTATAAAAGGCCCCTCAATCATTCCGTATTGAAACGGAGACCATGCTTGAATCGTGATATCATTTAAACGACAATATTCTAATACACCATTATCGCGATCGACTGCTTTTTCATGCTGCATATTAACATTTAAGCCAGCATCAATCATTGGTGTATGCATGAGGCTTAATTGCATTTGATTTACGATCAAATCATCTGATAGATACTTTTTTAACAACTCGATCTGATAAGGGTTCTGGTTACTCACACCAAAATAGCGAACTTTACCACTTTCTTTTAATTTACTGAATGCTTCAGCAACTTCTTCAGGCTCCATTAAAGTATCAGGTCGATGAAGAAGTAGTACGTCTAAATAATCTGTTTGTAGTCGTCTTAAACTTCCTTCTACCGATGATAGGATATGCTCTTTTGAAAAATCAAAAAACCCTTTGCGAATGCCACATTTTGATTGTAAATAAATTTTATTCCGAATGGTTCGATTCTCTTGTATCGCTTCAGCAAAAACTTTTTCCGATTCTCCATCCCCATAAATATCGGCATGATCAAATAAATCAATCCCTAAATCTAATGCATGATCAATGACATCACTAGCCTCTTTCTTTGAAAGGGCATTCATTCTCATGCAACCTAATGAAATTTGACCAACTTCCAATGCACTTTTTCCTAATTGTAGTTTCCTCATCTAATCACCTCACCTATTGTTTTTCATTCCTTCATTAACTTACTATCTAATATTTTATCATTTTCCTTCATGCTTTATGAAGGAAAAATTGCCACTCTATCTATAATAATTTTTAGCTTCTCGGCATATAAAGAATAAAGTCTGAGAGATGCTAGTATCATCTCTTAGACTTTTATTACTATTTAACGCAACTATATCAAAACAAAATAAATAGTTTATATTAGTAAATTGGTGTGGTATCAACGGAAATATTTTCTAATATTTCTTTAATATGTGACATGAATTGACCAGAAATAACTCCATCTAATACGCGATGGTCAAGCGATAGACATAAATTAACCATGTCTCTTGCAGCAAACATATCATCAATAATAACAGGTCGTTTAACTATTGATTCGACTTGTATAATTGCTGCTTGTGGGTAATTAATTACTCCCATTGATTGGACAGACCCAAATGAACCAGTGTTATTAACAGTAAAGGTGCCACCTTTCATATCCTCTTGCGTAAGATTACCGTTCCTAGCTTTTTGAGATAGTTGAGCGATTTCTTTTGCTATTCCTTTAATGCTTTTTTCATCTACATTTTTAATGACAGGAACAAATAGTTCTTTTCCATGAGCTACAGCAATCGATAAATTAATATCCTTATGTTGAATAATTTTATCGCCAGCCCAAGAACTATTTAATTCAGGGAATTTTTTCAATGCTTTTGCAATCGCGTTTAAGAAAAAAGCAAAGTACGATAAATTATATCCTTCTGTTTCTTTAAATAGGTCTTTTTCTGCATTGCGATACTTGACTAAGTTAGTAACATCTACTTCGATCATCATCCACGCGTGAGGAATTTCAGTAGTAGATCGCACCATATTACTTGCTATTGCCTTTCTAATACCTGTAACCGGAATTTCTTTATCTCCTGTTTTTGCATGTATGATGTTTCTTGATTTTTTTGGTTTGTCCATGGATATCGGTGCTGAATCTTTTTGATTTCCTTTATCTGCTATTACTTTTTCTATATCTTTTCTCGTAATTCTGCCTGCACGCCCGTTTCCTTTTACTTCTGAAAGATCAATATCATTTTCTTGCGCTAAACGTAAAACAGCCGGCGAATATCTTTTTTTCATATCCGATTGATCTGTTTCAATGGATTGAGTGCTCTCTATTTTTGATGGTGACTTGTTTGTCTGATCAGTAGAGTTAGATTGTTCTTTGCTTGCAGTTTCGATTGTACATATTACCTTACCGACAGCAATCGTTTCATCCTCTTCAGCAATAATCTCTTTTATAATTCCAGTAAAAGACGATGGTACTTCTGCATTTACTTTATCAGTCAGAACTTCTGCAATTGGGTCATACTTACTTATGTGATCACCGGGTTGAACTAGCCAGTTACTAATTGTTCCTTCTGTTACACTTTCACCAAGTTGTGGCATTGTTATATTTTCAAGAACCATACTATCACCTCATGTTTCCTTTAAAATTCAGCTAAATCTCGCATCGCATCTTCTATTTTATCTTGGTTAATCATAAATTCTTTTTCTAGCGGTGGAGCATATGGCATAGCAGGTACATCAGGACCAGCTAAACGTTTAATGGGTGAGTCTAAATCAAATAAGCAATGCTCACTTATGATAGCTGCTACTTCACCGATAATACTGCCCTCTTTATTGTCTTCAGTAATTAATAATACTTTTCCTGTTTTTGATGCTGCCTGTTTAATTGCCTCCTGGTCTAAAGGGTAAATCGTACGAAGATCTAGGATGTGCACATCAATTCCTTCTGATGCTAATTTTTCTGCTGCTTGTAAAGCCCACTGCACGCATAAACCATAAGTAATTACGGTAATATCAGTACCTTCTCGTTTGATGTCTGCTTTCCCAATAGGTAAGGTATAATCGGTATCTGGAACCTCTTCTTTTATTGAACGGTAGGCACGTTTATGTTCTAAAAACAATACAGGATCCTCATCACGAATTGCTGCTTTTAATAATCCTTTTGCATCATAAGGGGAAGACGGCATTACAATTTTCAAGCCTGGTTGATTTGCAAAAATTGCCTCGATCGACTGGGAATGATAAAGTGCCCCATGTACACCACCACCGTATGGTGCGCGTATCGTAATCGGGCATGTCCAATCATTATTAGATCGGTAACGCATCTTTGCTGCTTCTGATATGATCTGGTTTACTGCAGGTAATATAAAATCAGCAAATTGCATTTCAGCTACCGGTCGCATGCCATACATTGCTGCTCCTATTCCTACTCCAGCAATAGCTGATTCAGCTAAGGGGGTATCAATTACTCTCGTTTCTCCAAATTGCTCATATAAGCCATCAGTGGCACGAAACACTCCACCTCTGACTCCCACATCTTCTCCTAGGACAAATACTTTTTCATCACGTTCCATTTCTTCTTGTAATGCTTTTGTAATTGCTTGAATATATGATAAAACTGGCATTATTTCCCCTCCCTTAGCTTCCATATACGAAATCATAAATTGTTTCTGGGCTGGCATAGGCAGCATTTTCTGCGTAATCTGTTGCATGATTAATTTCTTCTTTTATTTTCTGCTCCATCTGTTCTAGAAGCTCATCTGTCAATATATTTTGCTGTTGCAAATACACTGCAAAAGTAAGTAAGCCATCCTTCTTTTTTGCTTGTTCTACTTCTTCTCTTTTTCGATAACTTCGATCGTCATCATCACTAGAATGCGGTGTTAATCGATAGGAAACAGCTTCAATCAAGGTCGGACCTTCACCATTCCTTGCTCTATCTGCTGCTTTTTTCACCGCTTCATACACAGCCAATGGGTCATTACCATCAACAGTGATTCCTGGCATGCCATAACCAATCGCACGATCAGAAATATTTTTACATGCCACTTGTTTATCTAAAGGAACAGATATAGCATATTGATTATTTTCAACCATGGTAACGACAGGAAGGTTTTGTACAGCAGCAAAATTTAACCCTTCATGAAAATCACCTTGATTGGAAGATCCTTCTCCAAGTGTTACAAAACTAACGATAGATCTATTCTCCATTTTCGCAGCTAGTCCAATACCTACTGCATGAGGAACTTGTGTAGTTACCGGCGAGGAACCACTTAACATACGATTCTTCTTTTGCCCAAAATGTCCTGGCATTTGTCTTCCACCTGAGTTTGGATCTTCTGCTTTTGCAAATGCTTGAAGCATTAGTTCTTTTGTCGTCATTCCGAATGAAAGCACTACGCCAACATCACGGTAATAAGGTGCAACGTAATCTTCAGAACGGTTTAATGCAAACGAAGCCGCTACTTGTAGTGCTTCTTGTCCTTGACAGGAAACAACAAACGGTATTTTTCCAGATCGATTTAAAAGCCACATCCGCTCATCAATTCGGCGTGCTAACAACATCACACGATACATTTCTATCAGATCTTGATTTGATAATCCAAGCTTTTGGTGTTTATTTTCACTCATATATCTTCCTCCTCTTATCCATGAATTTTCATTTTATTAATATCTAATGCCGCTTCGGCTAATGCTTCTGACATGGAAGGATGTGGGTGAATCGTTTCTCCAATTTCCCAAGGAATTGCATCTAACATTTTCGCAAGACCTGCTTCTGAAATTAATTCTGTTGCATTTCCACCAATAATATGAACTCCTAACAAATCTCCTGTCTGTTGATCAGAAATTATTTTAACAAAGCCATCAGACTTCCCATTAATCAGGGCTTTACCTATAGCACCAAATCGAATGGTTCCCTTTTTGATTTGATAACCCTTTTCTTTCGCTTCTTGCTCTGTATAACCGATGTGGGCAACTTCAGGGTTTGCATAGATACACGAAGGAACAGTTTGATAATTTATTGGTGTTGGATGTAAGTCAGCGATATGCTCTATTGCATGTTTGCCTTCATGAGAAGCTACATGAGCAAGCTGCATACCACCAATACAATCCCCAATAGCATAAATATGTGATTCTTTCGTTTGGTAATGTTGGTTCACTTTAATAAATCCGGAATCATCTAGCGCGATAGCAGTATTTTCAAGTCCTATACCATTTACAGCTGGAGTACGTCCAATTGCGACTAGTAGCTTTTCTGCTTGCAAATCAATCAATTTCTGCTTTTGTTTCACCTGAACCTTTACATCATTATTCTTTTTAAGTGTATCTACTTGTAAATGCGCATCTGTATAAATGATGACACCTTTTTTCTTTAGTAAACGTTGCATTTCCTTTGCAACAGCACGATCTTCAGTAGGTAAAACTTGCTTTGCGGTTTCAATCAAGGTAACCTGTACACCGAAGTCTGCAAGCATCGATGCCCATTCTACCCCAATTACCCCTCCTCCAACAATCAGCATAGAATCTGGTAATTGTTGAATCTGCAATGCTTCATTGGAGGATAGTATCGTATCACCATCTATTTCAAGGTGTTTTAATGTTCTAGCATTAGAACCTGTTGCTATGACAACATTTTTACTTACAAGCATTTCGTTATCTGTCCCATCATTCATTTCTACAGAGACAGTTCCTGCAGTTGGTGAGAAAATCGATGGTCCTAATATTCTGCCTACACCTTCATATATATCAATTTCCCCTTTTTTCATTAGCCCGATAATACCTTGATATAGTTGATTCACTATTGCTTGCTTTCTTGTTTGAACTTTAAGAAAATCAATACTTATATCATTTATATCAATACCATAAATGGATGCTTCCAAAGATTGTTGATATATTTCTGCACTTTTTAATAAAGATTTTGATGGTATACAACCTTGATGCAGACATGTACCACCTAATTTTTCTTTTTCTACGATAGCTGTTTTCAACCCTAATTGAGAAGCTCGAATTGCCGCAACATAACCACCAGTACCACCACCTATTATGACTAGGTCATAATTTTTAGCCATAAAAATCCCTCCTTAAATATAAGGTAAAAAATAAGGAATTACCTACACATTCATTCAATTGCTCAAAAAACATACTTTTTTAAATCTAACATATTATTCATTCTTATCTTCTATTAAAATCTACTGATAGCATGGTGCTCACTCTGTAAAAATTGCTTACGCGCACGACTTATACGTTGTATTCTTTCTTCAGCCATTCTCTCTGCCGCTGCATACGTAGGTATATTATCTCGTTTTGCAATTGTGAATATTTCTAATAAATTATCATAAATCATATCTACTTTTTTCAGTGCTCTGTCTTTATTATATCCATTTAGTTCATCAGCAATATTAATTACTCCACCAGCATTTATAACAAAATCAGGTGCGTATAATATTCCTCGCTCATGAAGCTTATCCCCATGCGCCTTATCTTTCAATTGATTATTTGCCGCTCCTGCAATAATTTTAGCTTTTATTTTAGGAATGGTTTCGTCATTAATAGTAGCACCTAGTGCACAAGGGGCATATATATCACACTCCTCTGCATATATATCAGCTGGATCTACTGCTTTTGCACCATATGTATTAACTGCTGCTTCCACTGCTGCTTTATTAATATCAGTTACAATTAACTGAGCACCTTCCTTATGAAGATAATCGCATAAAGTAAAAGCTACATTACCAATACCTTGTATACTAATTGTTTTTCCTTCTAATAAATCAGTACCAAACTGCTCTTTCGCTGCTGCTTTTATTCCTTTATAGACTCCATATGCAGTTACTGGTGAAGGGTTTCCTGAAGAGCCAAAAGCAGGTGAAATTCCCGCAACATAGTTCGTTTCTTCATGAATGATATCCATATCTTTCACTGTAGTCCCCACATCTTCGGCAGTTATATAACGACCATTTAGTCCTTGAATATATCTTCCGAATGCTCGGAACATTGCTTCATTCTTATCTTTTTTTGGATCACCTATGATGACCGTTTTTCCTCCGCCTAGATTTAATCCAGCAGCAGCATTTTTATATGTCATACCCCTTGCTAAGCGAAGCGCATCTTCAATTGCTGCATCTTCAGAATCATAATTCCACATTCTAGTCCCACCAAGAGCTGGTCCTAGTGTCGTATCATGTATCGCAATGATTGCTTTTAAGCCTGACTGTCTATCTTGGCAAATGACTAATTGTTCATAATCATACGTTTCCATGTAATTTAAAATTCCCATTGTTGCACCTCCTAAAGCAAGAAAGGGGCACTTCTACGCTAATGTATTAACTTTTAATGAAGTGTATAAGCGATTTGAAATAGCCATTCCTTAACTCTAATTACAAAAAATACTTGTCTTTGTATTTTATATAGTTCCATCATAGCTATTTATATTCTTTTTAGCAAGTTATGTTATCATAAATAACTTTTCAAAATAATAAAAAAGGCAGGCGCACGTCATATCAATGTCTAGCGTATCCCTGCCATATCACTTTTTATTAAATTAATACTTTTTAAATTTATTAGTGTAATTCCTTTTATTCTTCATTAAAAAAAGCTTGATATAATGAACGAACTGCTCGTTCTACCCCTTCTTCTTTCACCCCGAACATCAATGATACTTCAGAAGATCCTTGATTAATCATCTCTAAATTAACGTTCGCGCGTGAAAAAGCTTCTGTAGCTTTTGACGCAACTCCAATCGTACTATTCATGTCTTCTCCTACAATCATAATTAATGCCAAATCTCTTTCTGTATAAACTAAATCTGGTTCTAGTTCTTCTTGAATACGTTTAATTATTTTTGCTTCTTTTTTAAGAGGCAATTGACTTTCTCTAATTATAACAGAAAGGTCATCGATACCAGATGGTGTGTGTTCATAAGAAATATTTTCATCTTCAAGAATATGCAGTAAGCGACGACCAAATCCTAACTCTCTATTCATTAAATATTTACTAACATATAAACTTAAAAATCCTGTATCTGATGCAATTCCTACAACAGGGTTTCCTCTGACTTCTTTTTCAGAAACAATGATTGTACCAAGACCATCAGGATTATTTGTATTTTTAATGCATACAGGAATTTTTGCTTTAAATGCTGGAAAAAGTGCCTCATCATGAAATACAGAAAAACCAGCATAGGACAACTCACGCATCTCCTTATAGGTTAAGGATGTAATTTCTTTTGGATTATCAACAATAGTTGGGTTAACACAATAAACAGAATCAACATCTGTGAAATTCTCATATAAATCAGCTTTCACTCCTGCAGCTACAATAGAACCCGTGATATCAGAACCACCACGAGAAAATGTAACTAATTTTCCTTCTTTTGTGTAACCAAAAAATCCAGGGATGACAACAATTTCTTTGCGCTCATGCAATTTATATAGCAGATCGAAACTTTCATCTAAAATTTGGGCACTACCAGGTTGATCGCTAAGTATAATTCCGGCTTCTTTTGGATTTAAATATGTAGCATTCAGACCTATTTTCACAAGATATTCACTTAATACTTTAGCTAGAGAGTCTTCTCCAATCGACTTAATTGCTTCTAGTTTAAATGGTACAGAATAATGACTAACAATGACTGCTTCAAAATCATCTTTTATCTCAGTGATTACCTTATCTGTAAGATCAAGTTCTTTTAAAATAGAATGGAATCTGTCTAACACAAGTTCCAATTGTGACTGATAAGGCTGTCCATTTACATATGCTTCTCCTAATTTTATTAATAAATCTGTTACTTTCGTATCGTCTGATGTGCGTTTCCCTGGTGCTGAGACGACAATCACTTTTCTATCTGAATCCTCATGAATAATTGTTGCTACTTTTTTTAGTTGCTCAGCACTCGCTACTGAACTTCCTCCGAATTTTGATACTTTCATTAAAAAACCTCTCCATTTATATTTTCTATAGTATTAAATATTACCATACTTTTTCAAAAAATGTTATGATAAAATTCTGATTATTCAAGATTATCTTTGCGTATTCAGCTATCTAGGTCATTAGAATCGATTAGATACCTTTATTCACTGAAATATACACTTATACACGTTTTAAAAAAACCTTGATATAAAAATCAAGGCTTTTCATTTATTTTTTCACAAATAATTGCGTCCAATACTTTCCGTTTGATACATACCCTACACCAATATGTGAAAAATCTCCTAAGATATTCTTTCTGTGTCCCGCACTATTCATCCAAGCTCTAACAACTTGTTGAGGCGTCTGTTGTCCTCTTGCAATATTTTCTGCTGCTCTTTTGTATGAAATCCCAAAATCTTTCATCATAGTGAACGGTGAGCCGTATGTTGGACTCTGATGGGAAAAATAGTTTTTGTTCTTCATATCTGTCGATTTATATCGTGCTACACGAGATAGTTCCCAATCAGGTTTTAAAGCAGGTAGACCATATTTCGCTCGCTCTTGATTTGTCAATTGTATGACCAAATGTTCCGTACGTTTCACAGCGTCTATGTCTGGTATAGTTAGCTGTTGTTTTGGATAAATTAAATCAGGATTTTTAACTTGAGGGTTAGCTTCAATAATTTCAGTAACACCAATTTGATAACGAACTGCAATTTTCCACATTGTGTCACCTGATTGCACCGTATAACTTGTGCTTGCAAATACATGTATAGGCATAAAAAAGCTACTCAATAATACAGCAATACATATTAATTTTCTCAATTTATTACCTCCTTTTTTGTTTAAGGTGTCACATAAAAGGAAATTTATACATGTAAAATGTTTGTATGCAATAAAATAATACCTCCTCTTTTCACATAAAAATATGTCAAAAGAGAAGGGATTACTTAGCAGGTGATAGCTTTAGGAAACACGATGTTCCAATCTAAGTCGATCAGCAACCATTGCTATGAATTCACTATTTGTCGGCTTTGCTTTAGAAACATTAATCGTATAGCCAAAAAGTGCGGAAATCGAATCAATGTTTCCTCTACTCCATGCCACCTCGATAGCATGTCTAATTGCACGTTCTACACGTGAAGCTGTCGTGTTAAACTTTTTAGCAATATCCGGATACAATACTTTTGTTATAGATCCTAATAGTTCTATATCGTTATAAACCATTGTGATCGCTTCTCGTAAATACATATAACCCTTTATGTGTGCTGGAACACCTATCTCATGAATGATATGTGTGATACTTGTTTCTAAATCAAATTTATTGTATTCCTTTGCTGGCTTTTCTATTGCCTTTGAAACAGGTATGCCATATACTTGCCTAATTTGTTCAGCTAAACTATCTAAATCAAAAGGTTTTAAAATAAAATAGGAAGCACCTAAGTTTACAGCATTTTTCATGACCTCTTCTTGTCCAAAAGCCGTAAGCATAATAACATTTGGTCTTTTATGCAAATTCATTTCTTTTAGCTTACCCAATACTGCCAATCCATCTATATGTGGCATGATAATATCTAACACAACGATATCCGGCTCTTTCTCTTGAATTAAATTCAGCCCATCTTTCCCATTATAAGCAGTTCCAATAACTTCAATATCTGACTGACTTTCGAAGTAATCTTCCATTAACTCAATTAACTCTTGATTATCATCCACCAAGCAAACTTTAATTTTTTCAACCATTTTTATCCTCCCTATTTCTATTTAATCTCAGTTAATTATTTTCGACATAAGTTATTTTTTTCCTTCAAATTACTGAAAAAACTTATTTTTTTTTAGATTTACTCTTGTTTTCTAATGATTTCGACCATATCCGTTTATTTACGACAAATTAATACAATAATTTATAAGTCACATACATACACCAAAAAACTCTTATTGCATGTAACAATAAGAGTTTTTTTATTAACTTGCTTTTTTATTTTTTTTGTATATATCAATACCTGCTTCTTGTAGCATCCATTCAATGTGTATACCATATCCACTTGTAGGGTCATTGACAAATACATGCGTTACTGCACCAATTATCTTTCCTTTTTGAATAATTGGACTGCCACTCATCCCCTGCACAATACCACCAGTTTTATCTAGCAATTCTTTATCAGTGATTTTAATAATCATCCCTTTTGTTGCTGGATTATTTTGTTCTACACTGTTTACAATTTCTATATCAAAAGCTTCAACCTTTTCTCCATCTACAACGGTTAAAATTTGTGCTTCTCCTTCTTCCACTTGATGAGACAATGCGATTGGCATCGGTTTATTCCAATTACTGTCCTGTAGTTTTTGGTTTATTTCTCCGAATACTCCAAATGGACTGTTCTTTACAATCGAACCTAACGGCTGATTTTCTTCATCAAAGGAAGCTTGTTTTTCACCAGGTACGCCATTATTACCTTTTTGAATATTAGTAATTGACGACCTTACAATCGACCCATTGTGAATTTGAATTGGTTTTTTTGTATCCATATCTGAAATGACATGCCCAAGCGCACCATATTTTTTTGTTTTCGGATCATAAAATGTCATTGTCCCAATACCTGCTGCCGAATCTCTAATATATAATCCAATTCGATAAGCCTGTTCATTTTTATCTAATGCAGGAAATAATTTTTTTTCCATTGTTTTATCTCCACGTTTAATTAATAACTGAACGGCTTCTCCTTTTTCACCAGCCTGTTTTACAAATGGTGTTATTTCTTCCATTTGCTTGACCTCTTGATTGTTTATTTTCAATATTACATCTCCTACTTGCAAACCAGCATCTTCCCCTGGTGATTTCTCCCCAGCTTTTGTTTCGATTAGATGATGGCCAACTACTAACACTCCCAATGTCTGTAGTTTAACACCAACAGATTGTCCGCCTGGAACTACTTTATACTGATTTAATACATCAACATCAATTTTTTTTATTGGGAAATCCGCAAATTCATAAATAATTGAACTTTTACCATCATCTACGGATTTAAAGGTTGATGCATCTATCGCTTTAATTACTTCATCACTTTGTGCGGTAGTTTGTTGTACTTCATTTATTTTAGGTAAGTCAAGTACATCATCATCATTGTGGAAAATCGTGATTTTGTCAGGAATTGAAACATAATCTTGAATAGGTGTAATAAAAGGCATACTTAGGAAAGTAACAAGGAGTAATATTCCTACGACTGCACGTATATTTATTTTTCTCATCATTCACGCTCCTCGTTCCTTGACCCATTTTTATTTTTTCTGTATTTCTAATGTGACCTTTCCATTGTGTTTTTAAACCCTGCAAAGATCAGAAAAAACGGAGATGATTTCCTTAATTACATAATAATTTTTCGTTCATAAAAGACAAAACCATGTAGCCCTTAATCTACATGGTTGATTCATTAGATATAAATGTATATAATTACTTTAATTTTCCTGCTTGATCGATTAATTCACGCGCATGTTTTCGTGATGTAGCAGTTAATTCAGTTCCCGTTATCATTCTCCCAATTTCTGTTATTCTGTTCTCGGTGGAGAGGGACTCTATCGATGTCATTGTACGATTATCTTTTACTTGTTTTTGAATAAGCATATGTGTGTCTGCCATCGCCGCTACTTGAGGTAGATGTGTGATGCATAGCACTTGTGATCCAACAGAAATGTTATGAATTTTCTCTGCAATAGCCTGTGCAACTCTTCCACTTACACCTGTATCTACTTCATCAAAAATAACACTAGTAACTCCTTGATGATTCGCAAATATTTTTTTCATGGCAAGCATAATACGAGATAACTCACCGCCAGAAGCCACTTTATTTAACTCTTTGACCGGTTCGCCAGGATTAGTTGATATTAAAAACTGGACATGATCATAACCACTTTCGCTCAATTGAATCGGTATGCCATCTAATTCAATATTCCCTACTTTTCCTTTCTTTATGGAAATATTAATATCAAATACTGCTTTGTCTAGATATAAATCTTTTAACTCTTGCTGTATCGCCTGCTTTAATTCATTGGCTGCTTGTATTCTCAAATCATTAAGATGCTTTGCTTCAACTAATACGTCTTGTCCGATTTCTGTTAGTTCTTGCTCCAGTTTTTCAATAGATGAATCCTTATTCTTTATCTCATCCAATTCATCTTCGATAACAGATGCGTATTCAAGCATGTCATCAACAGTTGAACCGTATTTTTTTTGAAGGCGGTTTATTTCATTTAACCTGCCCTCTAATTCATTCAATCTTTCTGAATCATACTCCAGTGTATCTAGATAATTGCGTAGCTCAATTGACATCTCTTCAATAAGATAAAAATAATTTGTGAATGCTTCTTTTTGTTGTTTAAAGGATGCATCATATTCACTAACTGTTTCTAAACCAGATAACGCCATACTGAGCCAATCAATTGCTCGCTGTTCACCACTCAAGGACTCATATGCATCACGAACACCCGTAAAAATTTTTTCATAATTTAACAATTTCTCACGTTCATCTCTTAGCTGTTCATCTTCACCAGGGGTTAAATTCGCTTGATCTAACTCATTTAATTGAAAAGTTAATAAATCAAGACGTTGTGCTGTTTCTTGTTCGTTTTCATTTAATTGCTTATATCTGCTTTGAATCGTGATTAATTTTTGATAAAGCATTTGATAATCACGCTTAGCTTCTTCCATTTGTGTTTTATTATACAAATCTAATAACTCAATATGACGATCAACATCCATTAAAGACTGTGTTTCATGTTGTGTATGAATATCAATCAAGGATTTTCCGAATTCTTTCAAAATCCCTAATGTCACTAAATGCCCGTTTACACGACAGATGCTTTTACCATTTGAACTGATTGTTCTTGATAAAACAACCATTCCATCAGAATCAATATCAATTCCAAATGTTTCACTAATGGTATATACAGCATGACGATCGTTATCGATTGAAAATAGTCCCTCTAAACTTGCTTTTTTAGCTCCATGTCGAACAAACTCAACAGAGCTTCTTCCACCAGCAAGTAATTGAATAGCATCAATAATAATCGATTTACCTGCACCAGTTTCACCAGTTAAAACAGTTAATCCTTTGTTAAACGTAATAGTTAGCTCTTCAATAATTGCAAAATCTTTAATTGAAAGTTCGGTTAACACTTGTTACACCTCACATTTTCATTAGATTCCTTTACTTTTACAACATGTCTAAAAAACGATTTTGAGTTTGTAAAGCGATATCTTCATCTTTACAAATAATAAGAATCGTATCATCACCGCAAATGGTGCCCAAAATATCGACCCAATCTAAATTATCAATCAGCGCACCAAGCGCGTTTGCATTACCTGGTAATGTTTTCAATACTAAAAGATTGTTTGCTTGGTCCATACGAATAAACGCATCGCGCATCAGTCTTTTTAGTTTTTCTAATGGATTAAAGCGTTGATCTGCGGGTAGGCTATATTTGTATCTTCCATCAGCCATGGGGACTTTTACTAAATGAAGTTCTTTTATATCTCTTGAAACAGTAGCCTGAGTTACATTATATCCGAGATTGTGCAATGCCTCTACTAATTCATCTTGTGTATCTATATCATTCTCAGTAATTAATTCGCGTATCTTTATATGACGTTGCCCCTTTGTCATTGTTAAACCTCCTGTAGTGTTTCAGTTAAGCAAAATACAAAAAACATCTCCATATTTCATACCTATTCATGTACTTTGTGTGCCTCTAATATTACTTGATCAATCAGGTTTTCAAGTTCTTGACCAGCTAGATCCGCTTGACTACTTTTTCTCCAAGACAAGTGGGCAAGAAATTCAATATTACCATCTCCACCAGTAATCGGTGAATAAGTGATATTCTCTAAAGTATAATCCAAGTCATTTGCTAAGGAAATAATTTTAGTAACAACTTGTTTGTGAACTTTTTTGTCTCTAACAATTCCTTTTTTGCCAACTTGTTCTCTACCAGCTTCAAATTGTGGTTTTATCAATGCAATAACATCACTTTCAGACGCTAATATAGTCTGTAAGACAGGTAAAATTAGGCGTAAAGAAATAAATGAAACATCAATGCTTGCAAAATTAGGAACACCATTTGTAAACATCTCTTTTTTTACATGTCTAAAGTTAGTTCTCTCCATTACAACAACACGGGGATCATTCCTTAATTTCCAATCCAATTGATTATACCCAACATCAATGGCATAGCATTTTTCCACACCATTTTGTAGTGCACAATCAGTAAACCCACCTGTTGAAGATCCAATATCGACCATTGTCCGGTCATTTAAATTTATATTAAATCGCTGCAATGCTTTTTCTAATTTTAATCCACCTCTACCTACATAAGGGATTGCTTTACCTTTTACTTTTAATGATAAATCAGCATCCACTTTCATCCCTGGTTTGTCCAAGCGATTTTCTTCTGAAAAAACTAGACCAGCCATGATCGTTCTTTTTGCTTTTTCTCTTGTTTCAACTAATCCGCGCTCTACTAATAACGTATCTAATCTCACTTTGTTTGCCATTTTTTAAATTCCTTTTTAATTCTTTAAGTTGTTTTATTTATCGATTGGTCATTCCATTCCTATATATCAATAAGTATTGCTATCAAATTAACAGCACAAACCTTTTTGATAAGTAACAATTACTTTTTGGACACAATCTTCATTTTAAATCTATCTTCTATTATTGCAATAACTTTTCCTGCAAAAAAAATAATTTTTGTTGAAGAGTGTATCCCAAAATATTTACCCAATGCTTTACCACCAACAGTTAAAGCTGCAACTAAGCTTGTCATTATAACAGAAATAATAATTTGAATGGAGGAGCCTTCACCATACCCGAAACCGTTTGCTAACTGAAGAACAACAATTGCTGAAGCAGTGCCACTAATCACACCCGAAATGTCTCCAATGACATCGTTACAGAAACTAGCAAATTTATCAGCATTTCTTACAATTTGGATTGCCTGCTTGGCCCCAAGTATTTTCTCTGCAGCCATGGCATGAAAAGGAACTTCATCTGCGGCAGTTGCAGCAATACCTAGCATGTCAAAAACAATACCAATCAAAACAATAATTAACACAATAAACAAGCCGACAAGCCAGATGACACCACTAAGAATGGATGAAGAGATAACTGAAAAAATAGCCGCTAACACAAATGTGATAACGGCAATACTTATACTAAATTTTATCGTGTTTTTTATTTGCGACTCTGATTTCGCCATTTATGTATACCTCATTATAAATATGTATGTGGAATGGTCGCCTAAAAGGTAAAAACTACGGCTTAGGTCCAGTAGGTTTTCCCAGATTCGTACCGAATGTTGCCATTCTGGCGGTTCCCCTTTAAACGAACCTTAGCGTTGTTACCAACAGCTAGACTGGATTGCCACTTAGTCCGTACTATAATCCCTTTTAAACGTCCTCTGGAACAGTCTAGGAGATTTCCTCAGCAGCTCTTAACCGCTCCCTAGCCTCTTTTGCAGTCCCGATTTCATATAGATAAAAACACAGCTACCAGTGGCCACCCAGTATTGTATTTACAACTATAATCCCCTCGAACACCACTCAAGGCAGGCTACGCTACGAACAAGATTTCCCTTTCTCTTATTGCGTAGGTTCATACCCCAGTCCATGGTAATAGCTTTGGCTTAGACTTACCACAGAGATGGGCCTCCGCGGAAGCAGGGTCAACGCCCACATGCCTTTGTGGATCGCCCTGCAACCTTAACTCCCAGCATCAACCCAAGGCTGGGCGCCTCAAGCCGACACAAGGAACTTCATCGATGTGCCCTTTAGCGGATTTTTAGGCCCGCCTTCAGAAACGGAGAACCGACTAGAATACTGCACCATTCCCATTATATTGCTATACTAACACATTTCACACGTCGTTTCAATCAAAATTAATCATGATTCTCGATCACTAATATACATTAAAAATTGTTCAAGTAAACTAGTTGTAACCTTCGCTTCATGTAAAGCATTTTTTGCTTTTGTTACATATTCTTGTTTTTTATTTATCGCACCTTCTAAACCTAATAATTTTGGATATGTACTTTTAAAATTAATTTCATCACTACCTACTGGCTTTCCAATTTGCTCTGCATTACCAGTAACATCCAATATATCATCCTGCACTTGGAAGATTAATCCTAGATATGTAGCGAAATCACCAATTGCGCTTAGTTGATTTTTGTCGGCTCCACCAAGATAGGCACCCATTTCGAGCGCAAAATGCAATAATTGACCTGTTTTTAAATGATGAATCGTTTCTAATTCTTCAAGTTGGACTGCTTTAGTTTCTGCTTGCATATCTAGAGATTGACCAGCAACCATTCCTTTAGGACCGCTCGCTTCAGCCAAACGTCTTATCAGATGAATTTTTTGCGTTTCGGTTAATTGCTCATCTGAAGCGATCAGTTCAAAGCTGTAAGTTAATAGAGCATCTCCAGCTAAAATAGCAGTCGCTTCGTCAAAAACTCGATGATTAGTTGGTTTACCCCTTCTTAAGTCATCATTATCCATAGCTGGAAGGTCATCATGTATTAATGAGTAAGTATGAATCATCTCTAAAGCTAAAGCCGTATTCAGCACTTTCCTATATGTACCAGCATACGCTTCGCAGCTAGCTAGCATTAATAAAGGACGAACTCTTTTTCCTCCGGCTTTAATAGAATAGAGCATGGATTCCTTCAATTGATTAGGAATTGATAACTCGGCAACTTTATGAATCAGCTCATTAGTAATCATTTGCTCTTTTTCATTGATAAATGTTGCCAAATCCTGCGTCATTTATTTATCCTCCTGTATTTCAAATGGCTTGGTTTCCCCCTGCTCATTCATTATTTGTGTCATTTGTTTTTCTACATTTGTTAATTTATCACTGCATATTTTTGAATAGCGCATACCTTCTTGATAGTATTGAATTGCCTTTTCTAATGGGACTTCTCCCTCTTCTAACTTTTCAACAATTTCCTCAAGTTGATTCATCGCTTCTTCAAAAGTAAGTTCCTTATTTGTCATTTGTTTTTCCCTCCTCTATTCCACTTACATAACAGCTCAACACACCATTTTGAACCTCAATAGAGATAGCGTCTTTAACTTTTACATCATCCGTTTTCTGAATAATGGAACCTTGTTGTGTATATGCGATTGAATATCCTCTTTTCATCGTATGGAGAGGACTAAGCAAGTTTAATTTATCCAGATTTGTTACAAAATCATACTTGTATTTCTCAAGTAAGTTTTCCATCGCTCGCTTGTGTCGTTTAGATAATTGAACGATATCCTTTTGATTTAAGTCAATTTGCTGATCAGGGTGTTGATTACTCAACCGAAGTGAGCTTTGATTAAATTGATTCATTTTATGTTGATAAATTGAAACAGTTGTTTTTGATAATTGATCTATCCGTTTATCTAGTTCTTGTTCTTTTTGGTTAATAAGCTGAGATGGGTAACGGAATGCGTAGCTTTTTTGTAATCGTTCCAATTTATTTTTTGATTCTTCTATTCGGTAAGTTAAAAGCTGACTAATAGATTGTGTCATGTTGACTACCTTTTGCTGTACATCGTCTTTTGAAGGAACAGCTAACTCTGCTGCCCCTGTTGGTGTAGCTGCTCGAACGTCAGCTACAAAATCAGCAATTGTCACATCTGTTTCATGCCCTACTCCTGAAATAATGGGTAAGTTAGAATTTACAATTGCTCTTGCGACACGTTCATCATTAAAAGCCCACAACTCTTCAATCGATCCTCCACCACGACCGACAATTAATAAGTCTAACGGAACAGTGGACTCATTTGCTTGTTTAATCGATGTTACGATAGTAGTCGGAGCTTGTTCTCCTTGAACAAGAGCCGGAAAAATAGTAACAGTAGCTATTGGATAACGTCGATTAATCGTAGACAAAATATCTCTGATCGCCGCTCCTGTTGGAGAAGTTACAATCCCAATGTGTTGTGGATATAAAGGTAACGACTTTTTTAAAGCTTTGTCAAATAACCCTTCAGTATTTAATTTTTCTTTTAACTGTTCAAAAGCAACGTGCAATGCGCCAACTCCATCTGGCTCCATTTGCTGAATATACAATTGGTATTGTCCTTGAGGTTCGTATACACTAATCTGGCCTTTAATTAAAACTTGCATCCCGTTCTCAGGTATAAATTTCAGCGACCGGTTATTTCCAGCAAACATCACAGCATTTACACGAGAGTAATCATCTTTTATCGTTAAGTACATATGTCCTCTACTATGATGCTTAAAGTTTGATATTTCACCTTTCAACCATATATCTGTAAGATGTTTGTCCAATTCAAATTTACGTTTTATATACTTAGTTAAGGCCGTAACCGTTAAATAATTATCTTGCATCATTGTTCACTACCTTTTAGCATGGGCTAATTTTGCAGATTGAATCGTATTATGCATTAGCATTGTAATTGTCATTGGACCAACCCCACCAGGGACAGGAGTAATATAAGATGCTTTGTCTTTAGCTGAATCAAAATCAACATCTCCAACTAATTTGCCATTTTCGCTTCTGTTTACTCCAACATCCACAACAACTGCACCTTTTTTAATTTGATCACCATGAATAAATGTTTCTTTACCCACTGCTACAATTAATATATCTGCCATTTTAATTACTTCGTTCATGTTAGTTGTTCTGGAATGACAATATGTTACCGTTGCATTTTCATTTAAAAGTAATTGACCTACAGGCTTACCTACGAGATTACTTCTACCTATAACAACTGCATGTTTACCTTCCATTGAAATATGTTTAGATTTTAACATCGTAATAATTCCAAGAGGCGTACACGGTAAGAAAGTTTCTTTGCCTGTAAGCATCCTCCCGACACTAACCGGGTGAAAACCATCGACATCTTTGCTTGGATCTATTGCTTCAATAATTTTCTGCTCATCAATATGATTAGGTAACGGTAGTTGAACTAAGATACCGTTTACCGCTTTGTCTTGATTCAGCTTATCTATCAATTCCAACAATGATTGTTCTGACGTTTCTGTAGGAAGTTCAATCAAATCGGAATCAACACCAACATACTCGGATGCTTTTTGTTTACCTTTCACATATGACTTGGAAGCAGGATCTTCTCCAATTAAGACAACAGTTAATTTTGGTGTAATCCCATGATTCTTTAATTCACTAACCTCTTGCTTCATCTTTAATCGTAATTCCTGTGCTAATTCTTTACCATAAATGATTTCTGCACCCAAAACTCATTCCCCCTATTTAATCATTTTTGATAACACACCATTAATAAACTTACCTGATTTTTCATCCCCATAAACATGTGCTAATTCTATAGCTTCATTAATCGCTACTCCATGTGGTGTATCTATGTCATAGAACATTTCGTATGTGGCAATGCGTAATAATGTTTTTTCTACGGTTGCTAAACGATTTAAGCTCCATTTTTCAAGATGTTTGGTTATTTTCTCATCAATGTCTTGTTTATGTTGAAATACTCCATGAACAATTGCGTTTAAAAAATCAGATGGTACTTCCTTTTGTAATAATTGTTTTAGCGATTCATTCGGATCAAAATTTTCATTATCTATTGAAAAAATTATTTGAAAAGCTTTTTCTCTTGCATTTCTTCGTTTCATTTCCATTCTCCTTGCTAACATTCAAACATCCATGCTATTAATATTTTAACTACATCATAACGAATCCAAACATAAAAAGCCATAGATTGTTAGATAAAAACACTGTTTCAATCAGTATCAATTTTAACATTCCATAGATGCATAAAAACCAGTTGTTGTATTTATGACAATTCAAACAAACATGAAAAGACCTTGAAAGAGAATTATTCTCTTTCAAGGTCTCCTCAATAATAGAATCACTCTTCTTCTTTTTCTTTCATTTCCATCTGTACGCCAACAACGTGTACATTTATTTCCTCAATTTCAAGAGCAGTCATATTTTTTAATGCCTGCCTAATATTCCCTTGAATTTTTTTTGCTACAACAGGAATTGCTTTCCCATAATCTAATACAACAAATACATCGATCATTACACCCACATCTGTTAATTCGACTTTAATTCCTTTGCCATGAGATTTTTTTCCGAATTTCTCCACAACATCTGTTGCAAAATTTCCACGAGTAGAGGAAACACCTTCCACTTCATTCGTCGCTATCCCTGCAATCACTTCAATTACTACTGGAGCAATTTCAATTTTTCCTAAACGCCCATCTTCACTTACATTCAATACTGAATTTTCGCTCATTAAGGCACACTCCTTTTGAGTTATTGATAAAATTAATAATAAATTTTACTCATCTTCTATTATAGTATATTTTTCAAGAAATTTCGTATTAAACTCACCATGATTAAACACTGGATGTTGCATCATCTTATAATGAAAGGGTATTGTCGTTGAAATGCCTTCTATTACAAATTCACTAAGCGCTCGTTTCATGCGGTCAATTGCTTCTTCTCTTGTCGCTCCATATGTAATCAATTTAGCAATCATTGAATCATAGTATGGAGTAATCGTATAGCCTGGATACGCAGCTGAGTCCACACGTACACCTAAGCCACCTGGTGGTAAATACATTTGTATTGTTCCGGGTGATGGTATAAAGTCCTTCCAAGGATCTTCAGCGTTAATACGGCATTCTATTGCCCAACCTTGAAACGTCACATCTTCTTGTGATAAAGATAATCGTTCATCGTTTGCAATATTAATTTGCTCTTTAATCAAATCCACACCAGTAACCATTTCAGTAATAGGATGTTCCACCTGAATACGCGTGTTCATTTCCATGAAATAAAAACGCTGTTCTGCTTTATCAAAAATAAATTCAACTGTTCCTGCTCCTGAATAATTAACAGCTTTAGCCGCTTTAACTGCCGCCTCACCCATTTGAATACGTACAGAGTCAGTAATAGCCGGCGAAGGGGTTTCTTCGATCAGTTTTTGCAAGCGTCTTTGAATAGAGCAATCTCTCTCACCTAAATGTATCACATTTCCATAGTTATCTGCTAGCACTTGGATTTCCACATGTGAAAAATCTTCAATAAATTTTTCAAGATATACACCAGGATTACCAAAAGATTTTTCTGCTTCTTGCTGTGTAACACGTAAGCCTTTGATCAAATCTTGTTCATTACGTGCAATTCGAATTCCTTTACCTCCACCTCCAGCAGTCGCTTTAATGATCATCGGATAACCAATTTTTCGAGCAATTTGAATTGCTTGTTCTTCACTTTCTATTATTCCATCGGAGCCTGGAACAATTGGCACACCAGCCTGTCTCATTGTTTCTCTTGCAACATCTTTGGTACCCATTTTCTGAATAGCATATGCACTAGGACCGACAAAGGTTATATTACACTTCGCACATATTTCAGCAAAATCGGCATTTTCTGATAAGAAACCATAGCCCGGATGAATCGCGTCTACCTCAGTTAACGTAGCGACACTCATAATATTGGTAAAGTTCAAATAACTATCTTTACTAAAGCGCGGACCAACACAATAAGATTCATCTGCCATTTGGACATGCAAAGCTTCTTGATCTGCTTCAGAGAAAATTGCAACCGTCTCAATCCCTAGCTCTTTGCATGCACGAATAATCCGAACAGCAATTTCCCCACGATTAGCAATTAAAAGTTTGTTAATCATGCTCTCTCCCCTTACTTCGTCTTCACTCGGAATAATGGTTGACCGTACTCAACAAGTTCTCCATTATCAACAAGTGTTTCAACAATTTCACCTGATACTTCTGCCTCAATCTCATTAAATAGCTTCATCGCCTCTACAATACAGACTACTGTATCTTGGGTTATTTTGTCCCCCACAGAAACAAATGCGTCTTGATCAGGTGAAGAAGAACTATAAAAAGTACCTACCATCGGTGATGTAATTTCATAGTCACCAGCAGTTGCTTGCGCTGTCAGCATTTCTTCTTTCACTTCAGCAGTATCCGTAGCAATTTCTTGATGTTGAGTAGCTACAGGTTTCTGTATAGGCATTGGCTGTGATGATTGAATCACTTGTTGCTCTACTTGCTTTTTTAATTTTAGCTTTGCACCATCTGTTTCATATGTAAATTCATTAATTGACGATGCATCAATAGTTTGTATTAACGATTGAATTTCTTCTATTTTTAACATAACATACACCTCTTTTTATTAAATATAACATTCATTCCATATAAATTTAAGAACAGGTACTAATAACTCCTCTTAACATTTTACGAAATCAAACTTAAAACTGCAACTATTCATTTTAGAAGTTTACATATTAAGTATACCAATCATACCACAAAAAGATTATTGTAAGAAAATATCAAATCTAATCAACATAAAAAAAACAGGCTAATCGCTCTAGCGAAAAGCCTATTTTAAAGCAATCCAATTTTTTACTAACCTTTTGGTTTAAACTTTACCTCTACATTTACTCTACCGAATTCATCATAGACCATTTGCATAATCTTGTTTGCTTCCACGTTCGATAGTTCTTCCGCTTTTACTGTTACGATGACACTGTTCTCTTTTGTTCTTACGAGCACATCACTATAACCATTTTCAGATTTTAATGTTTCTTCTATTATTAATTCTTTTGAGGAAATATGATCTATTTCCTCCATTTCATCATAAGCTTTATTTTTCTCTTCTGTTGAAGAAGAACTAGAAGCAATAATATCTTTTAATTGCTCAATCCGATTACTTCGCGTCTCTGAAACATCCATACGAATCATAGTAAACAATTCATTTGATTCATTTGTACTCTCATTGACCGTTTCTTCTGATTCATTTTTTGTATTACCTTCATCAACATTACCAGTTGTTGTTTCTTCTTCATTTATTATATCATCATTAATAAAGGCAAAATCTCCATCAGCATTAGAATTCATATAGTACACACTTAATACAATCATTAGACTTAACATTGTTAACAACCATACTGTCTGTTTTTTTAACATTATGATTCCTCCCCATTATTTTTTGGCATAATTGAAATTCGATGAATCGGGACGCCTAGCACTCGTGATACAGATTCTGATACCCACTGTTTAATCTCCATATGTTCTACACCTTTCGCAACTACCAAAACTCCTCTAACTTCTGGGCGCTTGGTTTGGATTAATAAAGGTACTTCTTGTTCACCTTGCCTGACAATTACGATTTGCTGTTCTTCTGTTGCATCTTCAATATGCCTTTCTCCTCCATTTTGATCTGTTTCTTCTGTTGTTTGTGTACCAACAATTAAATTTTTCTCATAAACTTGTTCTTGCGTAGCCTCAAGGGTAACCATTACTTCTACACCTGAAACGCCATCTATTTTTTCAAGCAATGCTTGGAGTTCTGTTTCATATTCCTTTTCTATTTCATTTACATTTGAAGTTTTTGATTTTTTTTGAGAAAAAGTCTCTTCCTCATTTGAACTTTCTATTAACCGTTGTTTTTGACTTAAATCATCCTGCTTGGTATCACTTTGATTCTGAAACATATTTCCTACTAATAAGACAAGCACACCAATTAATCCAATGATTAACATATAACCTGCCTTCGTTGGTTTAAATCCGTCTTCAGTTTTTAGCTTTAAATTTGATAATATTTTTTTGAAAGGATTATTCATTTTTTTCTCCCTTCTTAACAACATCCAGTTGCTCTAAGTTCACTTCCCATTGTTCTGCTAAATACTCACTTACTTCACGCATCGCTGCTTCTTTCGTTTCTTTTTTTTGAACTTGTTCGTTACCAATAACGATTTCTTTCACTTCAGTTTTTTGGGTATTTTCTTGTACTTCTACGTATATAGAAGCTTCTTTCAACGTGTCTGTTCTTATCTTCTCATCGGAACGAAATTGTACGTTCGATATTTCCATATCATAATTTTCTATCAACCCCTCTTTCACTTGATTTATCATTTGGACAATCAGCTCTTCTTCAACATATGCAGCTTGGGAGGCTTGTATTTCTATTTTTTTATTTTCAATCTCATTTTTTAATTGATTTTTGTTTAAAGACTGGTCAAAAGTATTGATAGAATGTGAAATAGCTTGATTAATGTCTATGTTAAAAAGTTGAAAAATCGGATGTAAAAACATGAGTAAAAATAAAAATGACAAAACAAGATGTACATATTTTCGCATCATTGTTTGCGGCAATAACATTTCAACAATCAATACTAAAAATAAAAATAATACAAGTCTTGTTATCCACGTGATAAAATACTCCATCATTGTCATTGTCCTCTCCATTAACGAAGCATTAATGTTATATTACTAGCAATTACGATGATGACGATGGTTAAAAAAAACATTAGTGATACAGTTAATAGTGCAGCAAACAAATATATAATATGTTTACTTAAAATATCTAAACATTTTATAACAGGTCCATTTCCTAGGGGTTGTATAATAGCAATTGAAATTTTATAAATAAATGAAATAACAAAGATTTTTATTGCAGGAAAAAGTACAATAACAATTAAGATAATGACACCAACGATTCCAACAGCATTTTTTAATAGTAACGAGGCACTCAACACTGTGTCCGCAGCATCTGTAAACAACCTTCCTACTACAGGAATAAAATTACCTGTAACAAATTTGGTTGTCTTCATCGCAACACCATCTTGTATCGCAGTTGTAGCACCTTGAACAGAAACGACACTTAAAAAAACCGTCATTAATATTCCTAACAGACCTAACCCTATGTTTTTTAATAACTGTGCTAGCTTTGTAACTTGAAATGATTCATTAAGTACACTTACCATCTGTAATATAGCTGAGATAAAAAAAAGCGGGATAATGAAGTAATTGATGAGTGTAACAGTAAGTTGCATACAAGCAACAATAATTGGGTGAAAAAACGATACAGCTGTCAGACTACCGAATGATGCCATCAAACCTAACATCAACGGTAACAAAGCAACCATAAAATCTCGCATGTGCATGACTGTTTCTGTTACATAAGAAGATGCAACTTGGAAACTTTGCATAGCTAGTACAAATAGCACTAAGATAACAACTAAATCCGATACCTTACTAACTGTGCTAGACTCAAACGAATTTTTTATCATTTGTAATACAACAGAACATAGAGAAAGCACAATGAGGGTTCCTAATAATTGACCACTGGCTACTATCTCATACCCAATATAAGTAAAAACTGCACTTAACCAATCCTTTATAGAAAGTATGTTCTGGTTTTGTAAAAATTCTCTAAATGTAACATCTTGTATATTAGGTAAGTATGCTCCATATTCCATTTTTATGTTTTCCCAAAAACTACTTGTATCTTGCAAAGAGACATTTTCTAATAATTGACCACTTGATATACTTGAATTCGCATTAGACGAATCATCTGAAACGCCAAACACTAGTTGATCTGTCATAAAATACATGCCACATATCACAATTAGAAGTAGTATTTTCCTGAACCAACTGTTCATCCGTCTTCCCCGCTTTTTTTTGCTTATTGCGGTAAAAATCCTATTATTGTTTCAATAACTGCTGATATGATCGGTACAGCTAGTACAATAATAAATAGTTTACCTGCTAATTCAATTTTTGCAGCGACTGATTCTAAACCTGCATCTCTAGTAATATGTGCTCCGAATTCTGCTATATAAGATATACCGATAATTTGTAAAATTGTATGAAGATACGTATCATTTATGTTCGCACGACTACTAATCAATTGGATTAGGCCAAAAACAGTAGAAACGTAATCCATAACAATAAAAAAAATAATAATAGAAGTGAAAATTATAATAAATAGTGCATATGTTGGCTTCTGCTCTTTTATTAAAAGCACTAATAAACTAGCTACAATTCCTATCGATACGATTTGAATAATCATCATGATTTAACTATCCTTGATATAAAAATACGGACTTGATCTCTTGAAATAAATCAGAAATTCCATTTATAACAAAAATAAGCACAATAATAAAACCTACAATACTTGCAAATTGTGCATATTCCTCTTTTCCCATTTGTTTTAAAATCGTGTGAATCATTGCAACAATAATCCCAATTCCTGCAATTTGAAATAAAATAGAAGCATCTTGGTACATCGTTATACCCCCTTCTAAATTAGAAGTAAGATAATAAACAATCCTGTTAAAAAGCCTAGACTTTTTACCATCTTACTGTAACGATGTTGATCATCTACAGCATCTTCTAGAACTCGATCTAGATGTGTTAATGCTAGTTGAATGTATTTCTTTTGTTGTGAAATATCGTGCTGACCTAACGTTTGTCCAAATTGAATTAATATTTCCTTCTCGTCAAAACTTAAAGCGCTGTTGTTCATTAAATTACCTACGGCTTTTGACCATGCGAGAATTAACTCGTTTGTTCCTTCCTTTAGTTGTTGATGTAGCATTTGAAAAAAACCGGCAATTGGTTCTGGACTTTGGTTAGCTACGTGCCAAAATGCATCAATTAATGGAGCATGACTATATACAATTTCCGCTTCCATTGTTTGTAGTGCACTTTTTAGCTGTCTAATTTGTTTTGGTCGATTATTTAAATAAGATGCTATTTCAAACCCTATCCAGGTGGTTGCTATTAATAATAGAAGAGCTCCTAACCATTTCATTATTTTCATTCCTTTTTTTCATCAGGTTATTTCCTTTGCCATCTAGAATTTGAAAGACAGTTCCCGGCTTATCTGATTTGCGTAATATAATGAAACGATCAAACATGTTTGACTTAAATAGTGGCGTAAATGATATTCTTTTCTTTATATCATCTAATGAGCTACCATGTGCACTACACATTAGTTTGACACCAGCGTGCAATGCTTCTTGTATAGCAAAAACATCTTCCTCACTCCCGATCTCATCAACAACAATGACATCAGGAGACATGGAACGAATAAGCATCATTACTCCTTCAGCTTTTGGACAAGCATCTAAAACATCGGTACGAGCTCCAACATCATGTTGTGGTACACCATCTAAACAACCCGAAATTTCAGAGCGTTCGTCTACAATTCCAACTTTTACAGGAGAAGCATGTTTCCACCCAGAACCAATTAATCTGGAAATATCACGAAGCAATGTCGTTTTTCCTGTCTGCGGAGGACCAATGATTAGCGTGCTACAATAATCCTTATCGAATAGCTCTTTCATATAAGGTAAAGCTGCTCCTATCTTTTCTTTTGCAATCCGTATATTAAAAAACGTGATATCTTTTATTGCTTTTACATTGCCGTTCGTTGTATTCACTTTACCTGCTAAACCAATTCGATGTCCTCCTCGAATCGTTACATAACCTTTCTTTAATTCTTCTTCCAATCGGTATAAAGAAAATTGGGAAATTTGATTTATTAAATAGGTGATATCTTGTTTGTTAGCATATAAATCAGTGAGCCGTTCCGTATGACTATCAAATATTATTTCAACTGGTTGATTCATACGAATACGTATTTCTTGTAACATACTCCATCTGTTATCAGTTTTTTGAAATATTTCATTTCTTAATGATCCTGTAAATAATGACATGATTTCTTCTATCATTTGAACGCTTCCTTTTCTAGTAGTTCTTTATTGTTCATTGTATGCTTGTCTCCATGCATTATGACTTAAATTAACAAAGCAGCTCTATAATGAAAGAAGAAAAAGAAAAAAGTTTCCTATTATATCAAGTGGTTCAGATAACATGGAGAAACAATAGAATTAATCGAGTATGAGATGACAAAAAGTTTTATACTCGATTTTTATTGATATGTAAGAGTCATTACTGTTTTCACCCCTACAATTAACAGAATAACAATAGCTGTTGTTGCTATTATTTGATATGGGGAAAATTAAGACAATAATTGTTTATGTTATAATTATTTCAGAAGAATTGTAAATGTTCCGTCAAAGGACTATTTCTAAAAAAAGATAACAGTCGATAATTGGAGGGGGTCAATATACACGGATTTAGAATAGATAGATTACTTATATTTTTGGCAAGTTTATTTTTCTCAGGAATTATTCTTTTTTCGTACAGGTTGTTTATTTGGGGAATGTTAACAATCGTAATCTTTGCTTTAACCTCGTTTTTAATCCCTAAATATCGTCCAACGGTTTCTTTGTTCATTTTCTTTTTAATAGGAATGTTAATGTTTCAAATAGCAACTGATTATTATACTGACTGGGATATATCCAAAAAGATGAAGATTATTATAAACAGAAGTTTACTCCTACTTATAATATGTGGATCATTGCTTTCAATTTTGTTATCCAAGCAAAAAGTGTTTCTTTCTACCACCTTACCAGATTGGCATAAACGCGTAACACTTCCATTACATTCAATTAAGATGCCTTTTTTTTTACTGTTAGGACTGATTGGATCAACTACAATCTTTATACCTTTGTTGTTCCTTGAAGATATAAGTTATACAAAATCTTTTGTGGTGTATGGTTTATTTTTCTCGATCATAAACGCTTTTTTGGAAGAATTTCTTTGGAGAGGTATCATGTTATCTAGTTTAAAAATAAATGTATCAACTTCTTTTGCCGTCATCACTACCAGCATTGGATTTGGCCTTATTCATATATCGATAGGAATTCCTATGATAATGAGTTTACTTTTTTCGTTAGGAGGAATCTTCTACGCATTTTTAGTTTTAAAGACCAATAGCATATACCCAGCTGTATTATTTCATTTTATTATTAATTTAGGAATGGTTTTTAATGGCTGGATATTCTAACATATATTAAAAACTCAGAGTTATATAACTCTGAGTTTTTCCGTTTAAATTTTACTTATGCTCGAGAAACATACTTACCTTCACTGGTACTGATTTGTAATACATCTCCTTCGTTAATGAAGAAAGGAACTTGCACAATTAGACCTGTTTCTAACGTAGCTGGTTTTGAACCACCACTTGCAGTATCTCCTTTAATACCCGGTTCTGTTTCTGTTACTTTTAATTCCACATTATTTGGTAAGTCTACACCAATAGTTTCTCCTTGATAAGTCATGATATGAACTTGCATATTTTCTTTTAAAAATTTCAATTCATATTCAATTTGATTTGCTTGTAATTCTAATTGCTCATACGTTTCGTTGTCCATAAATGTATGTACATCACCAGCAGCATATAAATAGTCCATTTTGCGATTATCTATATGTGCTTTATTTACTTTTTCTCCTGCACGGAATGTTTTATCTAGAATATTGCCATTACGAAGATTACGTAATTTAGACCGAACAAAAGCAGCACCTTTTCCTGGTTTTACGTGTTGGAATTCCATTACTTGCCAAATGGAATTGTCGAATTCTATAGTCAGGCCAGTTTTAAAATCGTTAACTGAAATCATATTATTTCCTCCCTGTTTTTCTTTTTTCTAATAAGATTCATTACCTATTCCTTATAATATAATAAGTTCTTTTGGCGAATCATTCAACCTCTCATTCCCATCTTTCTTGACAATAATGTCATCTTCTATTCTGCATCCACCAATATTCGGAACATATATACCGGGTTCAACTGTGACAACCATTCCCTCTTTAAGCGATTGATCTGATTTAAATGAAAGTGCAGGTTGTTCGTGCACTTCCATCCCAAGACCATGACCAGTTGAATGTCCAAAATATGCACCATATCCCTTTTCTGTAATATAGTCTCTTGTTAGCGCATCAGCTTCTTTACCAGTCATTCCAGCTTTAATCCCATTAACACCCTTTAATTGAGCTTGCAGTACCGTATCATAGATTTCTTTTAATTGATCTGATATTTCTCCTACCGCTACCGTGCGTGTTATATCTGAACAGTAACCATTATACAATGCACCGAAATCCATTGTTACTAGCTCTCCATTTTCAATTTTTTTGTCCGATGCAACACCATGTGGTAATGCCGAACGGTAGCCAGATGCAACAATAATATCAAAACTTGATGATGTTGCCCCTTGCTTACGCATAAAAAATTCTAACTCATTAGATATTTCTATTTCAGTAACCCCTGCTTTAACCACTGTAAGAATATGTTCAAATGCATGATCCGCTATTCTAGCAGCTTCTTTTAATACACTAATCTCACCTTCTGTCTTAATGAGACGAATTTTTTCGACCAACCCTTCTGTTGGAATCCATTCTACTTCTGCTTTCTTTGCATATTGCTCATACATCGCATATGTAATGTCTGTTTTTTCAAATCCAATACGCTTAATTCCTAGTGCTTTTAATTGACTAGCAACCTCTTTAACAATAGGCTGCTTATGTTCAATAATGTCGAATGATTGAGCCTGTTCATTGGCTTGTTCTGTATAACGAAAGTCCGTAATTAATAATGCTTTCCCTCCAGTAATCAAGACAACTCCAGCAGTTCCAGTAAAACCTGATATATATTTGCGATTGAATGGATTGGTAATCAATAATGCATCCAGATTATTTTCATTTAACATAACTCTAAGTTTTTCAATTTTACCCATCTCTTTTCCCCTCCATGATAATTAAGTTGATTTCTTCTATCAATATATGTTTGTTTAAGTTTATCACAAATAACGAGATTTGTTTATTTTACCTTTTTTTAATCTTAACTATGCTAAATGTTTTTTTTGGTAATAGTATCTAAATAATCATATGAGATGGAATATCCAATAAATATACCATATAATAAAAATAAACAAATTGTTGTAACGATCGTATCACTATCTAATTGTGATAAAGGCTTGATATTAGGAAAGATAGGTAGTAGCGCATAAAAAACAACACCCCATAATAGTAAACCAAACAGAATACTAGGTAACAATCCTCTTGTCTTTCTTAGAAGAATATAATAAACAAGAGCTACTAAGATTGAGATTACACTGATCGTCAGTATAGAAAGGACATCCGCTAGCCAAGTATTAGTCCAATCCGCATCTAACCAAGCCCGAATGACAAAAGTAGCAGGTGAAACGGTTGTGAAATGAAAATAGCTGGCCATCCATGCGATAAAGCTCCAAAATAACCCACCAAAAAAACCCGTTGTCAATGTTCTTGATATAATAGAGACAGGCTGTTCTCGTTTGTTTTGCTCTAATTGTTTTTTTGCTCCCATAGTCTATCACCTCTATCATATAGAATGAACAAAAAATCAAAAAAATATGCTTGAAATAAAAAGTTGCAGTAAAGCAACTAGATTATTTGGTATATTATTCATAGTGTACGCTATACTAATGAGTAAATTAAACTATTTTCAGTTAAATTTACTAGAGTTAAGGATTTTTACTCTAGCTAGTAAATAGAAAGGGTGAAGCATATGTTTCGACACAATAAAAAAACGATTTGGTTCTACCTTCTCATTGCCCTAGCCGCAATCGGATTAATAAGTCAATTATTAACTAATACAGCCAACTTTTTTTCATCCATTTTAATGATAATTGGAACAGCGGTACTTATTTACGGAGTAGTTTATCTTCTCTTTTTCAGAAAAAGAAATACATCAGAATTGAAAAAATATAAAAAAGCTGTGAAACAATCGAAAAAAAACAAAACGAAAATTACTGCGCTGAAACAGGTGAAAGGGAAGAAAATTAATCGATCCAAACAAGCCCGTAATCACAAACACGCACCTCATTTACGAGTGATTGATGGAAAAAAATCCAAAAGAAAAGATCGCGCTACATTCTAGTAGCCGATCTTTATTTTCTCTATTCAATTTGGCCAATGTTTTAAGAATGAGCTGGCTCGGACTTTACCAAACTTAATTAGTCTCTGTTTATCTTCTGTTGAAAGACCCAATTCAGCAACCGGCACATCAGTAACTGGCAAAAACAGAATATTATCTTGGTGTTTCCTAGAAATATACCTTGCATCATGTGCAATTCGCATCGTATCAATTAAATCTTTTGTTAAATCTAAAGCATTAGTTATTTTCTTTGCAGGTAGTTGATCATACGAAGCCGTTAGTTTCATACCTAATACAGGTCTTTGCTTCTTTTCTTTTTCTTGATCAAAAATCCAGATAGGTAGAGTACTTAATACAGCACCATCCACCACAACGCTTTTTTCTCGGTTGGTATTGATTATTTTCTCCGGTCTGAAAAAATAAGGCAAACTTGCACTCATTCTAATCGCTTTAGCTACTAAAAAACTCTCCGGTCTAAGGTTATACAAACGCTGTAAATCGTCTGGTATGACTACTATTTTTCCCAAAGTTAAATCGGCAACAACTACGCGCAAGCTATCCTTCGGTAAATCATGAAAGGTATAAACATTTTTTCGTGCTAAAACTTGATAGAGCCAGTTTTCAAATCGATTACCTTTATACAACCCCATCGAAAAATATAATGAAAACCACTTCCAAAACGGTACATACTTTTCTAACATCGAAGTATCCATAAAATGATTTAAATCAAGATTGATAAATAGTTGCTTCATTTCTTTCACAGTATAACCAGCTGCAATCATTCCTGAGACAATAGCACCTGCTGATGAACCAGCAACACGAACAAAAGAAAAATTTTTTTCCTCTAATACTTCCAACGCACCGATGTAAGCAAACGCCTTTACACCACCACCAGAAAAAACCCCATCAATTTTCATGTCATCGCCCCTCTATTTATATATAGAAGGAGATAGGATTATTTAGAACTGATATGTTGTGCTTTAGAAAGTTTAATCACTTTCTATCTGTAATTCTCAATAATTGCGTCAAATGATTGTTTGAAAACATTACACACGAAGGAGTAGTCTTATTACATAATAAGTCCCTTTACTGCCATTTTATTCGATCAACATACTCATTTCCTTGAGAATTTTTCTAACATAGATATGTTAGTACTTCAATTAAATGCTACTCTTATAATACACCCTAATTCCCAGCATTTGCAGCTGCAGTGTTTTCTTGTTGTTTAACAAAATCAATTGCGATGACTAAAGAGATAATAATATGCTCAAGTGCTTCATCAATCACAGTTACTTCATAAGTATCTCCCCATGTAAACCACTTTTCATTCACCTGAGCTACTACTTCACCACGACTTATCACTTCAAATTTTTTGTCCCACCAGTCACCTTGTACTTTAATTTCTCGAGCATCTATTCGGTAGCGTGATTTAAAGAAAGAAAACTCTTTTTGAATCGTAATCATTTCTTCTCCATCTACTTCAACGAAGAATTTCGGTAAAAAACTAAAGGCCTTCTTTGTTATTTTTCCAATTACATTTTCAGTGGTATCTTTAATCGTAAAAGTTTTTGGAACAGAAAACAAACTTCCCTCAATCACATATTTATCCTGGTCACTTTGATCCTTTACTGTAAACTTCCCACCCAAGCTAAACACTTTCTGTTTTACATATAGCTTATTCATATACATGCTCCCTTATCTTTTTATCAATTCCAGTCAAATCAATTTTAACTCCTCCTGCATAAATGATTCCAAAAGATCGTTCAAAAATATCAGCTAGCAAGGTACGACGACATTAAGGAAGATTATTTTCTAACCTCTAGTGAATCAAATAGATCTCATTTATTATTTCTATCGTATAAGAATCAATCACATTCGTTGTTTCCATATTAATCACATTGAAAATAATAGCTTTAACATTAAATTACTATTTTTCGGCAGAACTACCAAATAAAACGGCTATTAGCGCTATTAATTCAATGCAATTAAAATACTTCCTCATTTTTTTCATCTCATCCACATCTTCGATAAAGACTATTGCATATATTATAAAATACAGCCTTCCTTTTGATAACCATTTGATTTTCTAATTGGATTTTTGATTAAAACAGTTTTCACAAATAAACTTACCTTCGCTTTTTAAGTATGCTTTGATTTCAGTAAAACCTCTACTCTTTGGATAACGCAATTGCACAAATACCATTTTATCTTCCTCAATTTCTTTATCACAAATCATACATGTAGGTTTTTCAAAAAACACTAAATCCCCCTCCTAAAAGTAACCCTGTCATTCTTTCGTTCAAAACAAATATTAATTCATCCTAGTCCCATTAACAACTTTTAATTGTTTACTTTGCACATTTATACTTCATTTTTAAAAATTCAAAACAACTACCATTTGTATCTTGCATAAAGTTCTCAGTAGATTCAAAGCCTGCTTTTTTGTATACCTTAATGGCTCTTTCATTAAAAGTGGCAACCGAAAGAGTTATTTCTATCGGATTATATTTGGACATTGCATAATCTAATCCAACTTTTAAGAATTCTAGACCTATTCCACGTCCGGTTAATTCAGGTTTCAATCCTAATCCAATATCAATGGACTCGCCTTCATTTTCAAAACAAAAGAACCCAACTTCTTCGTTGCCCTTCGTGACTATAAAATATTTATCTCCACGTTGTAAAGGATTTAAGAATTCAGTCAGATCCTCCTCATCAGCTGTCATATTATAAAAGGAGTATGCTCTTTCATATTTCCAGTTGAAAGCAATATGTTCTGCTTGCTCCTGTGATAATTTATTAAACTGATAATTCATGTACATCCCCCCGATTATATCTCTTAAAATTATCTGTTAAATTTCACTAGTGTTGCACTTAATATTGCAATTTAGGAAAATATAATTTTTCACTGAAAGAGATTCTATTTAATAAATAATCAGCCACAGTATCTTTACCACTTCTTAATTTCCCAGTTATAGCTACTTTCATCACCTCATAAAACCTCCCTTTCTGATTAAGAAACAAATACTTACAACCCTTAAACAAGTTGTTTATAGATAACTGACTTGCTTTATTATACGATTAAATGTACAATGAACTTATTAATTAATTAAGGTGGTTTTAAAAATGGTTATGGAACGTATCACAAATAGAAAAAATATAAACGAAGTGGTAAATGAAACAATTTTTCAATTTCCATCTATACAATTCAGGTGTTTGCTAAACGAAAGATGTGAAGAAGTAGGTATTAATTTAATGGAATTATCAAATTTAACTGGTATTAGGTACGCATCAGTGAATGAATTGGCAAACAGTAAGAAAGTTACTTTAAATCTGCAACATATACTGGCTATTATGGTTGCATTAAGGTTGAAATCATTTGATGAATTATTTGAAATTTATTTTGAAGAAAATAAGGACAGTGAAAGATAC
This sequence comes from Paraliobacillus sp. JSM ZJ581, assembly GCF_044383835.1. Lineage (NCBI taxonomy): Bacteria > Bacillati > Bacillota > Bacilli > Caryophanales > Bacillaceae > Paraliobacillus > Paraliobacillus sp. JSM ZJ581. The sequence goes on along the minus strand of NZ_JBISEP010000006.1, from coordinate 36,648 downwards.
ACAATGGAATCAGATTATTACCGTAATAAAGGATTACCTGATTCAACCTTTAAGAAAATAGAGGATAATAAAATAAGGCTTGGTAGATAATAAAAGCACTATACTATTTAAAGTGTACCCTTTGTAAAGGACATTTTGAAAGAGGCTAGGCAACTTGTTGAATCTGCTGTCTGTATTTTACAGGCGGCAGCTTTTTTAAATTCCACTGGTCACGATAATTATTGTAATACGCCATATAACTCTTAACTTCTCGTTATACTTCTTCTAACGTTTCACATTCTTTTATATTCGTTTCATCCCTAAAATCTTTAAAGAATGATTTTTTGGGAGCATTATCCCAACAACTTCCCGACGTGACATCGATTGACCTAACCCCATTTTCTTCACGAGCTTTTGAAATTGTGGACTCGTGTAATGGAAACATTGATCCGAATGAATAAAGGCATCTTCTGTTAAATGGCGCTGTTTCTTCAGTTTATGTAGCGTATTGAGCGCAATCTCTAAATGTAATGAAGAGGATACTTCATACGCTAAAATCTCATTCGTTTCTGCGTCCTTGACTGTTGATAAATAAGCACATTTACCTCCTCCGTACGTTAAACACGTAATATCGGTTAATAGTACTTCCCCTGCCACACCTTGCTTAAAGTTACGGTGTAATTCATTCGAACACGCGCGATGTTCTTTTGTTGCTTTCGCCATACGTCGATAAGGGTTCGCCTTGTGAATTGGGCAAACAATATTAAATTTCTTCATAATGCGGAGTATTCGTTAGATACAGAGCTGCTATTAAGTCCATTTCCAACAACCTATTCACCTATATATTCTTTAAATGACAGCAGAATATCCTAAGTCTTTGATTTATATATTTTTGTTAAAACAGATTGAACAAAATCTGTTTTTGCGTCTGCATATCTGTATTTATCATGCTTATTTGCTTTTGACAGTTCGATTTTTAGTTTTTGATATTCCTTTCTTGTACTATCATTTCTACGTAAATAATCTATAAAATTTAATTGCTCCAATAAGTACTTATTTCCAACTTGGTACATATGAATTTGATGTGTCCTGGGTTCTCCTTTAATAAAATAATGTCTATCTGGTAGGATGTTAATTCCTTTGTAAGCGTAGCCTAAACATTCTAAAGGATTAACGCAAAACTCACCATCATCAAACGCTTTAATCTCTATAGCAATATCAATAATTGGCTTGGCACTTAATCCTTTCACAGCTGTGCTACCGATATGATGAATATTCACAACAGATTTTTCTATTTTATGTTGAATTCTCTCTTTTTCTAGTAAAAACTCCTTTAACCAATCTTCAGTCCAAGGCACTAGAAATACCTCACCTCTTGGTAATCCAAGCATTGTATTGCCCTCCTTACCATGACCTTATTCAAATATCTGGCACGTAACGTGCTCAATTCATGTTACTTCTTAGATTATCTAAGTTTATGATGCACATCAATCCGTTGTAGAACCAGACTTGGATTCCACAACGGATAACTGTTATTCTTTGTATTAATTTAATCGGTCAAGCCTTTAATTACAATGCTTTCAACTGATCCTGTGGCTCCATCTCTAACCTTCACTTCCATATTGACTGTATCTCCTTCAGTTAAGAAGATCGCCTTAGGTTCAATCGTTGTATTCACTGTATAGATAATAGGATCATTTTGTAATAAAAATTGTACAATTTGAATATTATCCTTTGTCGAAACTAATACCCGAGTTATTGCTCCTTCAACATTTTCTATATCTGCACCATCACTAGACTGAACAAAGCTAGGATTCTGTTGAAGGGCAATCCGATAACTTTCTAACGCCTGATTGGCTGTTTCACCAAACACAACGAAATCAGAATCAGCTGCATTAATGTAGGCATATTTTTTAAACAAACCATTTGGGTCTAGTACATTAACTACCCATGTTGCATGCCCGTCAATATTATATAGAATCGGCATCGAACCTTCCCAATTTTTCTCAGGAAATTCTTTGTTCACAATTTGCTTAGCACCTTCACTATCCATGATTCCATTATTCATTTCACCATTAAAATAAGTAAGTTCACCAGTTCTTGCGTGGATCATTGTATAGCCTAACGCTGAGTCAATGTTTTCTTTAGGAGATGTCATATCTGTGAAATAGTACATTTCACCATTTTCATCGAATACAGGAGTTACACTTTTTTCTGTTCCAGATTCATTCGGTATGCGCACATCTTTTTTACCAAATTTACTATTGAACCAACCATGTACATACTTTCCATAGTATTCATTTTGTAATGAAGCTATTTCTGAGCTAACTGAACCTTCAATAAATGCTGGTGCTTCTTCTGTATCATACAATGCGACTTCTCCACTAGTTGGATCTACCACAGCTACTTTTAAATCATTTAAATCCGGCTTATCTGTAATTGTCATCGTTTGGTATAAAGTTTGTACATACCATGGCTTTCCCGCTTCATCAACTTCTATTTGAGCTTCTCCACTTTGTACATAATGTGGAAACTTATCGTAAATGACTCGTTGTACATTTTTATGAAAATAACTAGAGTTAGTATACTGCATTTTACTAGAAATAAATTCTGGCTGTGCATTTACATTCGTAGCTGATATCGTAAAAAAGCCTTCTGTTTCTTGACCACGAATGAATTTCCAAAGTCCTGTAAACTCTAATGGTGCAACATAAACGATATCATCATTCATTTTTTGCACTTGAAGTTTACCTAAATCGTAAAATTGAGGATTTGGTACAACACTCATCGATTTTTGCATTTTATTTCGAGCAGATTCTGGAGAAACAGCTATCGGTGTATCATCCTTATTTAATGGTTTTGCTTGTTCTTTCTCTTCCGTTTGGATTGAATCATGTACATTATCCAAACTAAACAATCCATATACATAGATTGCAGGAATAGATAGAATGAGTAGTCCAGTAATGATAAAAACACTCGTATGACGTTTTTTTATCGTAATGTTTCCACCCATTAATAAAAGATAAACTAATGGTACAGTTATTATTGCTACTAATAAATTTAATATCAACATGTTAGGAACAATAATACTCGGCATAATGAAATAAATACCGATCAAAAATAAAATAAAGATAATTAAAAACGAAATAAAAATTTGTTTAACTTTTTTCTTGTTTGGCTTCTGTTTCAAAAAAGTAATAATAATAAAACATAATGCCAGTATAAAAGATAATCCTGTTGTTATTAACGCGCCAATCATTTCCATGTCCCCTTTATTTTGTTCTATATTACTTATACGTTTTTGCTTTTAAAAAGTTTCAAACAAAAATTACCGAGTAGTTACTCGGTAATTTTTTTGAAAAACATTTTGCATCTTTAAACTATGATTCTTCTGCTTCTTTATGTAGTTGTTTAAGTGCTTCGATCGCTTTTGGATTACTATCTAAATATTGAACAAGATCCCCTATTCGATCAATTGAATTCCAACTTAAATGATGTTCAATCCCCTCAACATCTTGATAAATATTTTCTTGCTCAACCCCTATTAACTCTAAAAATTGTTCAAGTAATTCATGACGATAAACTAAACGTTTACCAATTTTTTTTCCTTGAGAAGTTAAAATCAATCCTCTATATTTCTCATAATTTAAATATTCATCTTTATCAAGCTTTTGAACCATTTTTGTAACGGAGGATGGATGAACGTCAAGTGCTTCTGCAATATCAGACACTCTAGCATATCCTTTTGATTCAATTAACATATAAATTTGTTCTATATAATCTTCCATACTTGGTGTTGGCATAGTAATCCTCCAATTCTTAATCATCAATGCTCCTAATAAAAAGGATACAACAGTTTCTCTTGTGGCACAAGCGATTTAAAATCAGTTCGTGTTTTTAACATAAATGATGACATCGATCACACTAGGTAAATACGCTTCGTATGATGGAAGGAATATGACTATTTATTATCTATTATGTAGTTCATACCATTCATCTAGTTACGTGTTATCATTTACATTTACTCGAAGTAATCATATTATTAGACATAAATTTAAGGATAGAGTCGATAATATACAAGAATACAATCATAATTTTGTTATATATAGTGAAATTCATTTAAAAAATGTTATAATCATCATATAATATATATAGTTTTATTAAAAAAGGGGAAGTAGTTATGAAGGATTGGTATATAATAATAGGTCTCTTAGTTGCGTTTATCTTGTTTACGGTGTACAGGTATTTAAAGCAAAGACGGATCTTAAAAACACTTTCAGAAGAAGAATTTCGTCAAGGATATCGAAAAGCTCAATTAATTGATGTTCGTGAACCTAAAGAGTTCGATGGCGGTCATATTTTAGGCGCTCGAAATATTCCATTAACACAATTAAAACAACGCATGAAAGAATTAAGAAAAGATCAACCCATCTATTTATATTGTCAAAGTGGCTCAAGATCTGCTCGAGCTGCGATGATATTAAACAAAAAAGGATACAATGATTTGTTTGATTTACAAGGTGGCTACAAAAAATGGACAGGTAAAATTAAAAAAACAAAAAAAGCTAATTATTAATGTGAAACAGGTGTTTCTTCACTAGAAACACCTGTTTCATTTATTATTTAATTATCGAATGCATATTTTACAATTGGTTTTCTCGCTGCTAATGTCTCATCCATTCGTTTTACCACTGTCGTATGTGGCGCTTCTTGCACTAACTCTGGCTGGGTACTCGCTTCTTGATTAATAGCTAATAACGCCTCAACAAAAGCATCTAGCGTTTCTTTAGTTTCTGTTTCTGTGGGCTCAATCATCATTGCTTCAGCTACATTTAACGGGAAATAGATGGTTGGTGGATGATAACCATAATCTAATAAGCGCTTAGCAATATCTAACGTACGAACCCCTAATTTCTTTTGTTTTTTGCCTGATAAAACAAATTCATGCTTACAATGTTGTGTAAATGGTAGATCAAAAGTAGATTCTAATCTCCTCATAAGGTAATTCGCATTTAACACTGCATACGTGCTTGCTTTTTTCAATCCTTCGGCTCCCATAGAACGAATATACGTATAAGCACGAACATTTATACCGAAGTTCCCAAAATAAGATTTAACTCTTCCGATTGAATCTGGGCGCTCATGCTCAAAAACATACAAATCTTCTCGCTTCATAATGATCGGCTTAGGTAAGAACTTTTCCATTTCTTCTGATACCCCAACCGGTCCGGAGCCTGGTCCACCTCCACCATGCGGTCCAGTAAATGTTTTATGCAAGTTCAAATGCACAACATCAAACCCCATATCACCAGGTCTTGTGTAGCCCATGATCGCATTTAGATTGGCACCATCATAATAAAGTTTACCGCCTGACTCATGTACAACCTTTGCAATCTCAGTAATTTCTTTTTCAAACAAGCCTAGCGTATTTGGATTAGTAAGCATTAGTGCTGCTGTATCATTACCTACAACCCGTCGTAAGTCATCTAAATCTACTAACCCTTGCTCATTTGTTTGTACTGTGACTGGATCGAATCCTGCAACTGCTGCTGAAGCTGGGTTTGTGCCATGCGCTGAATCAGGAATAATAACTTTCGTTCGTTGATAGTCACCATTTTCCTCATGAAAAGCTCGAATCATCATTAAACCAGCCCATTCCCCATGGGCACCAGCTGCCGTTTGAAGTGTGAATCGATGCATTCCAGTAATTTCTTCTAACGCAGTCTGTAAGTCATACATAATTGCTAGTGCTCCTTGAACGGTTTCAGATGGTTGATAAGGATGAATATAGCTTAATCCTTCTAACCTCGCTACATCCTCGTTTAACTTAGGATTGTATTTCATTGTACAAGAGCCTAATGGATAAAAACCAGAATCAACACCATAATTTTGTTTAGAAAGATTCGTATAATGTCGAATCAACTGCAATTCACTGATTTCTGGTAGCCTAGGTGGTTCTTTTCTTAAGTAAGATGAATCTACAATTGATTCTAAATCTGTCTCTTCCACATCTAATTCAGGCAAAGAATAGCTAACTCGACCTTGTTTGCTTAATTCGAATAGTAAAGGATGATTATTGATTGTCATTTGCTTCACCTACTTCCTTGACAAAGCTATCGATTTCTTCTTTTGTTCTCATTTCGGTAACTGCAACTAACATACATTTTTCATATTTTGCATCTATTTTCCCTAAGTCAAATCCACCTAACATGCCTTTTTCAAGTAGTCGTTTGTTTATGTTAGAAACTGAATCATTTAACTGAATAACAAATTCGTTAAATATTGGTCCTTCAAAAAGAATAGGGATGTGTCTTTTTTGAAAAGCACGTTTTGCAAATTGAGCTTTTTGCATATTTTGATAGGCCATTTCTTTTAATCCCTTTTTCCCTAATGCACTCATAGCTACGGAAGACGCTAATGCATTCAATGCCTGATTGGAACAAATATTTGATGTTGCTTTCTCTCGTCTAATGTGTTGTTCTCTTGCTTGAAGCGTTAGAACAAAGCCACGTTTTCCCTCTTCATCAACTGTCTCACCAACTAGTCTACCTGGCACTTTTCGCATCCATTTTTTCTTCGTTGCAAAGTAACCACAATGTGGTCCACCATATTGAGCTGGGATACCAAATACTTGGGTATCGCCTACCACAAAATCCGCACCTAAATCACCAGGAGGTGTAAGCATACCTAATGACAATGGATTACTTGACACAACGAACATTGTTTTTGTATCTTTTATCATTCCATTAACTTCAGCCAATGGTTCGATTTGTCCGTAAAAATTAGGATATTGTACGATAACACTTGATACTGTTTCATCTAGTAAGCTAGTCATTTGATCAAGATCAGTCATTCCGTTTTTTTCTGGAATCTCAATGACCTCTAAATCATGACCTTTTGCATACGTATACATTACTTCCAATGATTCAGGATGAATGGCTTTTGACACGAGTACTTTCTTTCTTTTTGTTTGCGCTGCACTGATTGTCATTGCTTCAGCCAATGCCGTCGCTCCATCATACATCGATGAATTTGCTATATCCATTGCTGTTAATTCACAAATCATTGTCTGAAATTCAAAAATCGCTTGTAATTCCCCTTGAGATATTTCTGGTTGATATGGGGTGTAGGCTGTGAAAAATTCTGACCTTGAAATAATATGATCTACAACAGATGGAATGTAGTGATCATATACACCTGCACCTAAAAAAGAGGTATGTGATTTGCTTGTTACATTTTTGTTTGCTAATTGTGTTATTTCTTTCAATAATTTCGTCTCACTATAAGGTGGAGTAAGATTTAATTCTCTTGTTAATCTAATTTCTTTTGGAATGTCAGAGAATAAATCCTCTATGCCCGTTACTCCTATAGTTTGTAACATGTCGTCCTCATCTTGTTTTGTCATTGGTAAATAACGAAAGTTCATCCCCATCTCCCCTTCTCCTAACCTCTTTTATAAAAAGGTTTTTTTATTACTTGCGCTCGCAAATATTTATTTCTTATTTTTACAGTTACTACAGTTCCCTCTTCTGAAAAGTCTTTATCAATCAATGCCAATCCGAGATTTTTACCAAGTGTCGGTGCATTCGTTCCACTTGTAACAAAACCAATACATGTATCATTATCATAAACGGGATACTCATGGCGTGGAATTCCTTTATCAATCATTTCAATACCAACTAAGGTACGGCCTACACCTTGTTCTTTTTGCTTGTGTAATACTTCCTTCCCAATAAAGTCACTTGATTTATTTGTTTTTACAGCAAAGCCTAACCCCGCTTCAATCGGAGTAATTGCTTCAGATAATTCATTCCCATATAACGGAAAACAGGCTTCAAAGCGTAATGTATCTCTTGCGCCTAAACCGATTGGAAAAATGCCATCTTCTTCCCCTATAGCTAATAGCCTTTCCCATAAAGATGTTCCACTCGTTGTCGGAATATAAATTTCAAACCCATCTTCACCGGTATAACCAGTTCTAGCGACTAACGCTTGATCTTCAATACCTTCAAAAGCAACATCTTGCTTAAATGAAAAGAAACGAATAGTAGACAAATCTTCTTCCGTTATTTTCTGCAGTACTTTCTCTGCTCTAGGTCCTTGAATAGCCAGTTGGACATAATCCTGAGACTTATCAATGATTTCTAAATCATCAGACTTGTGCTCTAATAACCAATTTAGATCTTTTTCATGATTGGCAGCATTTACGACTAATAAATATTTCTGTTCTTCTAATTGGTAAACAATTAAGTCATCTACCGTGCCCCCGTTTGGGTAACACATAAACGTATACTGCGCTTTGTTTGGCTTAATCAGAGATAAATCATTGGTACACATTTGTTGCAAAAACGCAAGGCTTCCCTCACCTGAGACAATAATTTCTCCCATGTGAGATACATCGAACAATCCAACAGCATTTCGAGTCACATCATGTTCCTTTTTAATACCGTCAAATTGAACTGGCAATGCCCAACCACCAAAATCAATGACTTTTGCTTGATATTTTTGATACAACGGATATAACGGTGTTTGTTTTAATTCTTTCATACTATCACGCCCCTCCCAAATTATTTTTTTGTAGTTTCCCTTTATATTAGAATCTATCCCCTTTCTGTTCATAACCATACATAGCTATTTACTAAAAAGGACAGAGAAATCATCTGATCCAAATGATTTCTCTGTCCTTTTACCAGAAAGTTTCGCCCCTGTATCTAGCAGGCATGCTTCTTGGGTAGTTTATAGTTGCTATAAACATTCTCCAGAGTTGCGTCAAATAAAAGTCTGTTTGCCTGAGAGATTCGCAATATATTGCTTGCTCCTTCGGCGGCACACTAATGTGCTCTCTCCTTTTATCATCATCCGCTTGTAAATTTTGTTGAATTGGGAACACTATCTAATAACGACTAATCTATACAGTGTAAAATTATCTATATTATACAGAATATTATAACATATATATCGAAAAATACAGATGAACTTTTTTAAAATCAGAACATAAAGTTCGGGAGTTGACTGAATGAATATCCAATTACAGCAGGATCAAATGTTTTTAAAAACATTTGAAAATAATTTAGCAAAAGAACAATCTCTTTCAAGTTGGGAGCTTTTTTTATTATCTTATCAAGCGGCAGAAACAAATCAAATTAAGCATACTAATAAACTAATAACACCTGATTTATTACCTCACATGACATTTTTAACGCATCAATTAGATTGTGTGAAACAGGTTATTGAACAAATGAATGGGCGTGCAATTTTAGCAGATGAGGTTGGCTTAGGAAAAACAATTGAAGCTGGCTTATTATTAAAGGAATACATGATACGTGGATTAGTTAAGAAAGCGTTAATTTTAGTTCCTGCTTCCTTAGTCAATCAATGGGCAACAGAATTAACACAAAAGTTTTATATTCCGGTCGTGACATCAAGGAAACGCCCCGTGTGGGATCAAAACAATATTATGATTACTTCCATTGATTTAGCGAAACGTGAACCACATAATAGCACGATTCTAGAACAACAGTATGATTTTGTTTTAGTCGATGAAGCACATAAATTGAAAAATCATCAAACTAAGAGTCATCAATTTATTCGAGCAATAAAGAAAAAATACTGTTTGTTGTTGACAGCTACACCTATTCAAAATAAATTAAGTGATATTTTTAATTTAGTTTCTATATTAAAGCCAGGTTATTTAGGAGATTTCAAAACCTTCTCAGAGAAATTTGGGAAGAACAACAAAGCACTTGAAAGCGATATTCATTTAAAGCAGCTTATCAAGCAGGTAATGGTACGTAATCGCAGAACAGATACTGGATTAGAATGGACAAAGCGTCATGTTGAAACAATTTGGATTGATTTCACAAAGGAAGAAATGGAAACCTATGAAACATTAAAAGAACTTACTTCTGAAAAAGCTTCTTTTGCCAAGATTACCTATTTACGTGAGTTATGCTCATCTCGTGAAGCTTGCTATTTATCCATTAAAAAGAATACAAGTCAAGACAGCAAAGGTTATCAAGAATATACTGCATTATTGGAAAAGATTGAAATGCTTCCTCAACACGCAAAAGCGAATAAAGTGGTTGAATTAGTGCAATCCATTAATGATAAATGTATTATATTCACAGAATATCGCGCAACTCAAGTATATTTACAATGGGTTCTTCAACAGCATGGCATTACATCTGTTCCTTTTCGAGGAGGATTTAAACGCGGAAAAAAAGATTGGATGAAACAACTCTTTGAGCATAAAGCACAAGTTTTAATAGCAACAGAAGCTGGTGGGGAAGGAATAAACCTTCAGTTTTGTAATTATATGATTAATTATGATCTACCTTGGAACCCGATGCGTTTAGAGCAACGAATCGGTCGAATTCATCGCTATGGACAAAAGAAAGATGTCCATATATATAATTTTGCTTTAAGAAATACCATTGAATCTCACGTTTTACAGTTACTATACGATAAAATCGGTCTATTTGAACGGATAATAGGGAACTTAGATGCAATTTTAGCAGATCTTGAACTAACCAATATAGATAAAGAACTAGAACAAATATTTCTTCAATCACAATCTGAAGGTGAAGCAAAAATTAAACTAGATAATTTATCTGCGATTATAACAAATCATTTACCGCAAATAGAACAGGAGAATCAATATGGGAATCAAGAATCTTCATAATTTTTTATACACTTTCTTCACGGAAAATGAATGTGAGATTGTGCACCAAAACGATCAAGATTTGATTATTCAACTTTCAAATGAGCTAGATGAACAGTTAATGAATCGACCATTCTACTGGCAATATGTTAAAAAGATGGGCCTAAAGGGAGAGCCTTCTAGTCTTTATCTTACGGTTGATCCTAACAATAAGGAGGAAGAGGATAAAAACAACTATGAATTCGTTCATTTCGGTAGTCCTCGTTTGCAGCAAATATTTCAAATACTCTCATCAAAGGGGAAATACGTTAAATTATATCAATCAATTGCGACAACGGAACACACACCACTCATTCCATGGCTTGTGTTAAATCTGAAAATTAGTTATATAGGGAAGGATAAGAAAGAAGTATTAAAATCAATTGGTATTAATATGGTTAACGGAGCAATAATAAATCAATTTATTCACGCTATAAAACATATAGAGTGGGATGTGAAAAGTGCTGATTTTTGCTATACAGTAACTCCACTAATTCAAGTAAAACATAGTTACCAAAGGATTATGCAATTAGTGGAACAAATGTTGCAGCAAGAAGAGCATGAATGGGCAACTATCTCATGGAATCAAATGGAGAAAGAAAAAAACTTATTAAAGCAATTTTACCAATCTGAAGACGATAGTTACCAAAATCATTATCAAGAGGAATTAGCGGCCATTGAAGCGATGTATCAACCTAAGATTGATGTTTCTGCTGTAAATGGTGGTTTATTTTTCATCACGCAACAAACTAGTTTCAAATTACTGCATAGTTAAAATCATGATTCGGCTGTTATCGACGATTTTTGTTTCTTTTTAACCAAACATGTAAAGAAAAAGGGACCAAACCAAACCAATTACTTGATAGAAAAAATTGTGATTCTTTCTTTTTATCTTTCTTTTCTTGCTTGTATTGTTCCCTTTTTTCTTTTGACATTCCAGCATATTTTACAATTTCTGTTGTAACATATTTTACTATATCATTCCCAGACATAAAGACCATCTCCTTTATGTCTAGGATGCCCTAACCTACCTCTTTTATAAGTGTGATAATTTCTTCCGCGATTTCATTCGTGTCCTTATCATCTGTATATACGACATGTTTACTTGCCTGTTTGTATTTGCTATCTCTACGAGTTAATAAGTTTTCTTTATCCCTAGATTGATCATTCCAAATCGGTCGATTTCGATCAAATTTTAATCGATTAACAATTTCAGCCCAGCTAGTCTTCAAATAAATTACTTCTTTATTTGATAACCACTCGATATTAGCAGATAATTCTATTATGCCACCACCAGTAGCTATTATAGTATTATTTTGATTGGTCTTTGTTAACATGTGATGTTCATACTTTCGAAATACTTCTTCACCATAATTAGCAAACACCTTCTTGATCGGCAATTGATAATAATTTTCTACCATTTGATCTGTATCTTGAACAGCTAACTCAAGTTTTTGGGCGAGCAGTTTAGCAACAGTTGTTTTTCCACTACCCATAAATCCTATTAAATAAATACTTTTCAATGTCTTTCACCCCAATATCATTCTACATAATTGATTATTATACTTGATGTATCTAAGCAACGCATTATCTCACGATTGTTAAATAATGATTGATAATTTTATTTATTATAGCATGAATCTTTTATTCCTTCGAAAGTTTAAAATATTTTTACTACACTGTTTTTTTCTGCGAAATCAAGTATTAATCTAGTGAAACTTCATAACTGGTTATGAAGTTCACCTATAAAAACAGATTAGCTCCAATTAGATAATGATATTGTAAGTTGCTTTTTAAAATTCCTGTTTGTATAGTATAGTTTACAAGGGAGGAAAAGCTATGAGTACGACTTCTGTTTTTTCAAAAAAAATTTTGTATGATGCACTAGACAACGACGCATCCGACATACATTTTTGTCCATTCTCATCGATGGTCAAAATCTATCTTAGAATTCATGGTGAAAGAGTGCTCCATAATGAAATAAGTTTAAACCAGTATAATAGATTGATAAGTTATTTTAAATTCACAGCCGGTATGGATATTGGTGAAAAAAGAAAACCTCAAAACGGGGCAATCATTATAAACTACCAAAAAAGATCAATAGCATTACGCATTTCTTCATTACCAGTCCATCAATCTGAAAGTCTTGCCATTCGTTTATTGCCACAAAATGAAGCTACCTCACTAAATCAACTGTTTCTATTCCCGTATCAATTAAAACAAATCAAAAAATGGGTCAGCCACCGTTCAGGAGTTATTTTATTTACTGGACCAACAGGAAGCGGAAAAACAACAACGTTATATGCCCTACTTCAAACACTGTTAAAAGAACATTCCTACCAAACGATTACATTAGAAGATCCAATCGAAAAAGAAATAGAAAATTTATTACAAGTTCAAGTTAACGAAAAAAGTGGTGTGAGTTACCACGTTGGTCTTAAAGCAGCACTTAGACATGACCCTGATATTATTATGGTAGGTGAAATAAGGGATGAAAAAACAGCACAATTTGTTTTTCACGCTGCATATACTGGCCATTTAGTTTTATCAACTTTACATGCTAAAGATGCTTTTGGCACAATCTACCGATTAAAAGAAATGGGCATTAGTCAAACAGACCTTAGACAAAGTTTAATTGCTGTAGCATCCTTAGAGTTACTACCTATTTTAATCAACAACACACCTTCACGCGCAGCTATATCGGAGTTACTGGAAGGGAACTTACTTCATGAAGCGATTGGTAGTCAAAAAACAGCCGATCACACGTTTCATACTTTTAAGCAATTAAGGAGGAAAGCTTACGCGTATGGATTTACTAATAAAACATAAACAAAAGAGATTAACATCGTCTGAACAGAACCATTTTTTGATTCGACTTACAAGGCTATTAGAACAAGATTATCCTCTCATAGACGCATTGTATGCAATGCAATGGAACCATAAATGGAAGCAACCGATTACCCAGATGATTCATACTTTGAAAGATGGAAAAACATTAGATACAGCCTTAGAAGAGGCAAATTTTGATACGAAAATCATTTCATTTCTTTATTTTGCAAGTGCACATGGAGATATGACAAAGGCTTTAAAACAAAGTGTATTGTTATTAGAAAAAAACAGCTTGTTATTTTTAAAATTCAAACAAGCTATACGTTATCCCATCGCACTATTCTTAATGTTTATTTGTTTATTATATTTTATTAAGACATCGGTATATCCTGCTTTTATCCAATTGTTTCAATCTACCACGTATGTCTCAACTTTCACAATGAGCTCTTTAAAATCTATTCATTTCTTTTTCAACACGCTTATTTTTGTGATATTACTATGTATCATTGCTTCTATCTGCTGGTTCATAATTCAAACAAAGTGTACCATAAAAACAAAGATAACGATTTACCAACATGTTCCTTTCATTAAAACAATGATTCAACTGTACAACACATTTCTATTTTCCCTTCATTTAAGTTCATTGCTACACGCTGGATTATCGCTTAAAGACAGCTTCCACATACTAGCAAAACAAATGCATCATCAAATAGTAAGCTATTATTGCCAACAAATTCTTAATCATTATGCCACAGGTCAACAAATGGCAACTATTTTACCTACGCTCCATTTACTTCATAAAGATATCGATATAGTTTTTCAAAAAAATAGTAATACAGAAGATGTTGCTGTAGATTTGCATGGTTATGCTGATTTTCTATTAGAGCGTCTAGAAAATAAGGTTAAAAAAACGATTGCATGGATTCAACCAGTCTTTTTTATTATTATCGGTGTCAGCATCATTTTTATATACATTTCGCTTTTGTATCCAATGTTCCAACTTATACAAACTATTTAGGAGATGATAAGATGAAAAATCAAAAAGGATTTACTTTAATTGAAATGCTAATCGTATTAGCAATCATAACAACATTATTAATTTTGTTAATCCCAAACTTAGCTAGCAAAAATCAGGAAGTTCAATCAAAAGGTTGTAATGCATTAAAGAAATTAACGGAAAATCAATTACAAGCTTATGTTATGGATTATGGAACGTATCCTAACAAAGTGAGCACTTTAGTAGAAAAGCAGTATATTCAATCAGATACTTGTTCTAACGGTAAAAAAAGACTTGCTTTTGATCAAGCCGGAAATAACGAAATTATTATTGTAGATAATGACGGATGATAAAAAAGAATGGCTATTCATTAGTGGAATTGTTAATCGTGCTAAGTCTATTATCAACACTTTTAGTTATAGGAGGATCAATCCAACTTCGGACGTATGATACGTATCAATTTAAGCAATGGTACGCTTTATTTGAAAATGACTTACTGCGAATGCAACAAGATACGATGACTACAAAAAATAGTTTATATTTATTAATTAAACCTAACAGTAACAGCTACGAAATTCGTAAAGGTACATTTGAAAAACCTATTATTAAACGTTCGATCCCGAAGAAGTGGCAGGTTAAACTCTATTCTCTCGATAATCCATTATCTTTTTCCAAACACGGCACAATTAAAAGACCTGGCAGATTTAAAATTATTTCTAAATACACCAAGTGGGAAATTGTTTTTCCGCTTGGAAAAGGAAGAAGTTATGTAAATGAACGATAACAACACTCATAATGGATTTGTTCTTACAGAAGTAATCGTGTCATTCAGTTTAATTATTATAATATCCTTTACAGTTATACCTATATTTTACCAATTAACAACTGAACAAATAAATTTATATTACAAAAGAGAAATCCACTCTTATCTCCACGATCAATTAATAACCCGCTCGAGTAATAATATAATTCCAAACAACGAGACCATAACCGTCAAGCAAACAAAAGTGAACATTCAGTATTCGTTAGATACACCTTATTGGAAAGGATGTGCAGATTGGATCAATGCGAAGAACAAAAGTGAAAAAATCTGTTTGTTTTATTATCCACCAGACTAAGAATGGCTTTTCTCTAGTAAATACTTTGTTTTCGTTATTAATCATTAGTTCAATTTTATTGTTTATTCCTTCTATCTATCAACTATTTCATACAAGCAGTTATACAAGTGAATTTTCAATTAGGCAATTTTTTCATATATTAAATAACGAAATACAAACACAAACTTTTGACTATCATACAGAACATACAGTTCATCTAATAAATAATAAAGAGGAGAATGTGACTATATCTTTGTATGGAAGTGTTGTACGAAGACAAGTTAATCGAAAAGGGCATGAAATACTTGTAAGAGATATTAAGAAATTTTCAATAAAGACAGTAAAAAACGGCATTCATGTAACAATCACTTCACTATCTGGAGATCACTATGCAAAAACAATATTATTTCAGTAAAAAAAATTTTAATGAGAAAGGTTTTTTATTCCCTTACATTGCTTTTATCGCAACCCTTTTGTTATTAGCAACTGTCACATCGATTACGCTATTAGAAAATAATCGAAAAATGACTGATTACCAAATAGAGCAGATTGAGATGGAAACTTTGCGACAAATGGCTAGCTCCTCGCTTCAAAAAGATTTAAAAAATCAAGCAATGACTTTACCGTTCTTATCACAAAGCTATCTACTTCCAAATGGAGAAGCGATCATTTATTATAAATCACATACTGAGGAGATGTTGTACATTACAATTAAAACGATTACTACAAATGATTCAGAGCAATTATGGTCAATTAGTATTCCACTAATCCCTAATACAACTCCAAACTAAAGCGTGACCATGTTGAGTCAACATGAGGCGTGATTAGTGACGTGTATATAATCTAACAGTTTGCATAAACTACAATTATCATAATGGGCTATAGCCAAGTGGTAAGGCAGCGGATTTTGATTCCGTTATTCGTTGGTTCGAATCCAGCTAGCCCAGTAAAAAAGGAGCTGCAACACAAGTCTGCGGCTCCTTATCATTATAGAAATGGGTTTGATTTCTTCTCCTGCTCAATGGTAGTTGTTGGCCCATGCCCAGGAAAAATAGTAAAGTCACCTGCTAATGTGAACAGTTTTTCTCTAATACTATCGATCAAAGTAGCATGGTCTCCACCAGGTAAATCTGTTCTACCTATTCCATTTTGAAACAAACAATCACCTGAAATCACATATTTCTCATTATTGAATATAAAACTAACTCCACCTGGAGAATGTCCTGGAGTATGTAACACATCAAAACTGAATTCACCTATTTCCATCGTTCCTTCACTAATAAAATGATCTGCTGGTCGACAGCTTATATTATCCACAGGAAACAGTCCTGATCCATTCCATTCTGGTGAACCTAACCAGTTTTTTTCCTGTTCATGAACATAAACTGGTATGTTGTATTTATCTCTAAGCACATCCACAGCACCAATATGATCAAAGTGAGCGTGTGTTAATAAAATAGCTAACAGTGCCACTTGATTTTTTTCTAACCAGTGAACGATAATTTCTACATCGCCACCAGGATCAATCATCAAACCTTTACCGTTTTTATAAACGACATATCCATTTGTTCCCATCCGACCTAAAGTCAATCCTTTAATGTTCAAAATTTGCTCATCCTTTTTTATTTTTTAAAAATAGCTCGACAATGACTAACTTTTATTTTAAAATGTGATGTGATATTTCGCAATTATATCATATTATTTTTTATATTATACTTATTATTAATGAGAATTGAGGTTTTCACATGCCATTAGCACTTACATTAATGATGATTACTTGTCTATCTAGTGCAGCGTTCTGTAAAGAAATGAAATCTAAAAATTTAACTGCACTGTTAGTTACTGGCTCTTCCGTATTGATATTTGGTTTCTTCTCTATTTCAACAATTATGACTTCTTTTTTCTAAACACATCACTACTATAGAAATCATTTGTATTGGTTCAATATATTAAAAAGAAAATGAGGACCCCCTAAATGGTCCTCATTTTGTTATTGTTGTTCTTTCTCATTTTCTTCACTTTCAAGATTTTTATTTTGAAAATCATGGAATCTAAATAAATCGCCATAAATAATTTGGTCAGAATAGGTAAGCTCTTGTTGTACTTTTTCTTTTATTGGTTCACAATGACTGTCTATTGTTTTCTCACCATTATCTTCAGAGTCTTCTTGATCTGAAACAATCAATTCTCCTGTTTCTCGATTAAAGCACTGATCTTTTGTATAAATATAGTCATTACTTATAAAGCTTCCATCTCTTAATGCTACAAACTCTTTACGCTTTTCACTGAATAGATTGGTACCAAAACTTAAATCATTGCTGTCGTCTATTCCTAGTATGTGCATTAATGTTGGCTTCACATCAATTTGTCCACCAATTTCAGAAATTGTTTTTCCTTTTTCCCCAGGTATGTGGACGATAAACGGTACGCGTTGAAGTTGAATATGATCATAAGGTGTAATTTTTTCTTTATCTAAATATTGTGCCATCGCTTTGTCATGAAAATCACTAATACCATAGTGGTCACCCATCATCACAATAATTGAATTTTCATATTCACCTGATTCTTTTAATTGATCAAAAAAGTCTTTAATCGATTCATCCATGTATCTTACTGTTTGGAAATATTGATTTAATGTTTTTGAATTTGAATCAAATTTATCAATCGTTGCATCTTCTTCCGCTAGGTCAAATGGATAATGATTCGTCAACGTAATGAAACGACTATAATAAGGTTCAGGTAGTGACTGTAAATATTTTATCGACTGCTCAAAGAATGGTTTGTCTTTTAAGCCCCAGCCAATTGAGTTTTCATCTGTTACTTCATAAGCATCAATATCATAAAATTGATCGATACCTAAATTATCGTACATAACGTCTCTATTCCAAAAACTTTTGTTATTCGCATGTAAGACAGACGAGGTATATCCGTTATCTTTTAACAGCTCAGAAGTCGAATTGTACTCGTTTTGTCCATGAGTAAAGAACACTGCACCACTAGGTAAAGGATATAATCCTGTTTCTACTAAGAATTCAGAATCAGAAGTTTTTCCTTGCTCTGTTTGATGATAAAAGTTTTCAAAATAATAACTTTCATCAATTAAGTCATTCAAAAATGGTGTAACTTCCTCGTCATGCAATGTATTATTAATTACAAAACTTTGCAACGATTCCAATGAAATAAATATTAAATTTTTATCCTTAGCCACTCCAGCCAAATCTGTTTCCGATTGATCGGTTGTATTATCCTTCATATACGCTTTAATTTCTGTTAACTCATTTCCATCTGCAAATACACGTTGTGCTTTTGATTTTGATTGTTGCACAACATCATAAACATGGTAATTAAAGATACCTATATTCTTCACCAAATATTCACGGTCAAATGTACGCTGTAATAATTGTGGACGTTCAATTTCAGCTAAGATATAGTTCCCTAATAAAAACGCAATAGATAAGCTAAAAGCCAAGGCTTTTTTTCGTTTTTGATAAGAAACAATAAATGTATTTTTATATTTTTTACTTAGATACCAAATAATAACTACGTCTAAGAACAATAGAATATCACCAGGGTAAATCAGTGCTAGTATACTAGAACCTAAGTCAGCAGCATTACTACCTTGAAACAGTACTGGTATTGTAAGAAAATCAGTGAAGTTACGATAGAATATTAGATTAAAATATATAATGAAAGAACCCAATAAAGTTGCATATCGGATAAATTTCATTTGTCTTTCTTCTTTTAACCACACACTAATTGCAAATACTAAAAAAGCAGAAACGAATGGATTAATAAACAAAATTATTTCTTGCATCATATTATCTAATTCAATATTAAACAAAAATCGATAAACAATATATGTTTTGATCCCAAATAATAAGCTAGCTACCACATATAAGGGAACTTTATTTACTCTCTGAAACATAAAAGCTATTTCCTCCTAGTTTTAAATGTTAACTTTTTTTACATTTATGTTGATTTTGGTGTAATCTATCGATCTATTCTATTAGACGGATTGAATTGTAAAAAAGTTTCACCTTTTTTTACTTTATTTTAATAATACTCTATTTTATTCAAAGTTTCCAAAAAAATAAACCCTTTTTATAAAAAAGGGTCATTTTAAATTATGGATATACCATTCTACGCAACTAAAAGATAGTTATTTTATCCTATATTTTGTTTTACCAAATAAGCTCCTCCGTATATTCCTGCATCGTTACCTAATGTAGCCACTTCAAACTCACTACCTTCTATTATTCTAGGTAAAGCATATTGTTCAAATGCACGACGTAAAGGGCGTAATAAATTTTCTCCTGCTTTTGAAACACCCCCGCCTATAATGATTTTAGATGGGTTAATTACTGTCGCTACGCTTGCAATACTATATCCCAATACATCGGTTACATGGTTAACAATTTCTTGAGAAACTAGATCTCCTTCATTAGCTAAATCAAATACATCCTTTGCTGTTAACTTGTTCTTCATTTTATAGCGTTCTGCTAATTTCGTATCTTTCCCTTCATTAACAGCTTCCAATGCTTGACGCGCTATACCTGTAGCGGATGTAACAGTTTCTAAACATCCAGAACGACCGCAATTACATGGTGCTCCTCCTTCTTTTTCTACTGTAATATGACCGATCTCGCCAGCTGTTCCATTTGATCCACTGACTATCTTTCCATTAGCGATAATTCCACCACCAACACCAGTACCTAAAGTAACTACTATTAAATTATCTACTAAATCGCCAGAACCTCTCCAGTTTTCTCCTATCGCCGCTACATTAGCATCATTGTCCATATATACTGGCAAACTAGATAAGTCAGATAACTTTTTACCTAATTCAAAATCATTCCAACCAATATTAACCCCGATTAATATAACTCCTTTTTTAGCATCTATAAAGCCAGGTGCACCAACACCAATACCAGCTATAGTTGAAATATCCAAGTCATAATCAATCATTTTTTGTTCTATTGATTTCCATATGTCAATTGGGATTTGATCTCCCTTACTTGTTTTATCTGTTGGTATTTCCCACTTATCAATAACTTCACCTTCATTTTTAAACAATCCTATTTTAATTGTGGTGCCACCAATGTCTACTCCAACTAGATTTTTGTTCATTTTATTCCCCTTCCTTATTTTCAACTTGAGACATTTCTTGCCTTAATAATAAGATAGCCATTTGGTACTCTTCTACTGACAAACATTGTGATTGATATAACTCTTTTATTTCTGCTTCCATCAGTTGAAGGTCAGCTAAACGTTCTCCTATGTAAATAATAGTCCCAAACTTTTTCAATAACTGTTGTACATCATAAATTGTTTTCATCATATCACCTACTCCATTATATCAAATTTATATGGGAATAATAACATTTTTTATACAATAGCATTTTTTGATTGTTTTTCATTTTTATTCATGCACTTTCGAGTAATCATTAAAAGTGTCAAAAAAAAATCCTATATCGAGTTAACGATCAGGATCTTTAGGATCTAAAAACGCGGGGCGCTTGCTTTTCAAAGGAATAGGCGTTCGAATCATCACATCAAACAAAGCCTTTCCTGAAAAAGGAATGAATGGCCAGAAATAGCCTGTTTTAAATGTATTCATTTGTATGAGGTATATTAACCAGCCAGTTATCCCAATAACGTAACCTTTTACACCAAAAATTGCTGTCGAACACAATAATATGATTCGAACAATCCGATTAGCTAAACTTAATTCATAACTCGGAGTTGCAAATGTGCCCATGGCTGCAACAGATAAATAAAGCACTACTTCATTTGAGAATAACCCTACTTCTACCGCAACTTGACCTATCATTATAGCAGCAACTAGACCTAAGGCAGTAGCAAGTGCTGTTGGTGTATGAATCGCAGCCATTCGTAACATATCTATTCCAACTTCGGCGATTAAGAATTGCATTAACAACGGAATCACTCCTAATTCCTCAGGGCCTAAAAACGCCAAAGTATCAGGTAATAAATTCGGTTGTGAAGACATCAAAAAGTAAAATGGCAAAATAAAAATGGAAGCAATGACTGCTATAAACCTGACTAATCTTAAATATGCACCAACTAACGGCTTTTGTCTATATTCTTCTGCATGCTGCAGATGGTGCCAAAATGTAGCTGGCAGGATCATCACGCTAGGAGAGCCATCAATAATTAAAATAATGTGTCCTTCATACAAATGGGCTGCAGCCGTATCTGGCCTTTCTGTATACCGAATGGTCGGATAGGGATTCCAATGTCTCCCACTTAAATATTCTTCAATAGTTTTTTCTGCCATTGGTAGCCCATCTGTATCAATCTTTTTTAGATGATCTCTTAACAATTTTACTTTACCCGTATCGGCAATATCCTCAATATAACAAATGCAAATATCTGACTTCGATCTTCTTCCAATGCTAGTATACTCCATTCTTAAAGATCGATCTCTTATTCGTCTTCTTGTTAGTGCTGTATTAAAAATAATCGTTTCCACATAACCATCTCTGGATCCTCTTACTACCCTTTCTAGATCTGGTTCTTCTGGACCGCGAACAGGGTATGTACGTGCATCAATCATAATGATCTTATCTAAACCTTCAACAACTAAAGCAGTAGGACCAGCTAATATGTTATCACCTGCTTCAATCAAATCATCGACCGTATCTAATTCAACATAAGGAATATAGGTTCGTAATAATTTGATCAATGTATCTGGTTCGAGCTGCTCTTCTTTTAGTTCTGCTAAAAATCGCATAAGATAGTGTAATATATCATCTTTAGCAAACCCATCAATTAAGAACATTGACATATTTCTACCTGCATAGTGTAGATCCAATTGAATGATATCAAAGCTTTGGTCTACGCCTAAATAATCATTCAGAAAAGCCACATTTTTATCATAGGATTTATTTAACTTATTTGTCACCATTAACAGACAACCCCTTTTTGTTCACAATATTTTCCTCTTATCATCCAGCAATTATAAGCTAAAGGGATTAAGCTCAATTGTAAGTCTATCCATAGCATGTACATATTAATTAAATCCATACTTCATAAGTAAGATAGCTCGGTCATATATATATACTATTTAACGAGCTGAGGGTGATAAAATGCGATATCTTTCAATCATAGTAACATCATGCATCGCTATAGCATTTACTTATTGGATAATTCATAAAGAGCAAATCGATACAACATTGAAGTATTTTCCTTTTGATTCAAAGGTGAAATTTATTCAAGCAGAAACGAAACTCCATTTTTTGACTGAGTCGAAGGAGCATGTATATCAAATAGATTGGGAAGCAACGTCTGAAGTAGATCAACCTGTTTATTTAAGACAAGATGTGTCACTGTTATATGTTGATGGCGTTTTGAAAGGGATGAAAAGTAAATGGCAAGAAGAAATGCCACAGATAAAATTACGAACAAAAATAGACGGGGAAGGAAGTAGTCATTACCAAGCGATTTCCTATCATCATGCAGAGGTACATTATCCTGAAGATGTAATTAAAAGCGTGCAAACCATGTCAGCAGATGAATTATATGTAATCGACTCTGCGTATACGGCATTAGAATCATTTCGTATCCCAGAAAATAAAAAACAAAAAGAATGGAAAGAAGCCTTAGATCATGCAACTACACAACAATTGCATCTACACTGGAAAGAATTAATTGACTATTATCACATACCAATGAATGCCTATCATTATGTTCCACTTACTGCTATTAGCCAATATGAAACAAAGCCTCTTCCTAACTTAACGATGGAACAAACCCAGAAAGTAATCGCACAGCTGTGGGAAGGACTGTATAGTAACTACATCCTTCCTTTCAATCAAAATAAATCAACAGTGAATAGTTTTGTTCCATTAGTCTTGTTTGATAAACAAGGTAAACAATTGCGGGTGCTATATCAAGATCAAACTGGAGAAAAAAAACAATTGATTCAAAATTATGATAATTTAAATGTGTCCTGATACAACGAAGAAAAAATTTTATTATTTGGGTTTAATTTAATCGCTTTTTCTAAGGAAGCTTTGGCTTTTGTCCTTTCGTTTCTATCAAGGTAAATCAGCGTTATATTATAATTCGTTTCAGGAATTTTATTTGGAACAATTTTCACTAATTCTTGTAAATCAATTAACGCTTTCGAGCTTGGGCTTAAGTAAAGGTGAGCATACGATCGATAAAATAATAATGCTGGGCGATAGTGACTAGGTTGTTGATCTAAAACGGTTGTAGTTGTATCAATGATTAACTTACAATCTTCTTAGTTCACTGATTCATTAATATACTGTAGTTGGCGGTAGAGTTCGTATTGATTTGCCTCTTGTTGCACAGCTTCATTAGATAAACCATAAAAAATAATCAAAATTGCTACAATTATAACAACAATACTTGCACCGATTTGCTTCAGTAGTTGTTTCTTTTTTGGAAAATACACCATAGCAGCAGCAAGAAAGCCACCTAATAAACCACCGATATGTGCACCATTATCAATTTGTGGAACAGCAAGTCCAAATACGATATTAAACCCAATTACACCAATAACATTCCAACCCATTGTTTGGAAGAATATTCTTTTATGGTTCATTCCAAAATACAATAAAGCACCAAACAAACCAAATATTGCTCCAGAAGCACCTGCTGCTACTTGTGGACTAAGTGCAAAACTCGTCACTCCTCCAATTATACCGGAGACAAAGTATATAATTAAGAAACGCATATTACCATAAATGCGTTCAACTACGTTACCGACAACATGAAGTGCCAACATGTTCATAAAAACATGCAACATGCCAATATGAAGAAACATGGAAGAGATAATTCGCCACCATTCTCCATTTATAATAGCAGGATTATATTTCGCACCATATTCTATTAATATTTCTGTCTCTGTACTGCCACCCTGAAGCTCTAGCCATAAGAACATGAGTACATTTATCCCCAGAATAACATAGATGAAAAAAGGTTTTCCGTATTGAAACACCTTCTGCCTATCTCTCTGCTGTCTATTATATTTCGTTATGATTTGGGTGCGTAACTGCTGTGTTAATTGTTCTTTCTCCCATATACTTTCTGGTAATTCCATTTGTACTTGTTCTGAATTTAGTGCATTAAATAATCTACTCTGCTCAAGTTGGCGATTTTCTTTATCGATATAGAATGTTTCCATTTGCTCAAATTTATGGTGCTTCAATTTTAGTCGTTGTTTAAATCTTTCCCAATCATCTACAGGTGCATATTCAGAAATATAGATATTAAATAGGTCAATCTTGCGCCCTAAAAAAAGTTGAGCCAGTTTTTCACTTTGATAAATAGTCTGCTTATAATCTGCCTCTAATTGATTTCTCCAGTCAAATCCAGACTGTGCCAAGCGAAGCACTTGATTATTGTATTTGTTTTTTCGTTGTAACCAAACTTCAGATTGACTTTTATGTATAAACACTAGTTCAAATTTTTCATGATCAATCAAATAATTAATTAGTTTATAAAAATACAACATCGTATCTATTTGCATCTATTCCCCCCCTTTGTCACTATTGTACCATCAAAGAAGTTAATTAAAGAAGGAAATGCATGAACACACCTCCTCCAACTCGCTTTATTTTGTTGATTGAAAAAGGTCATCAACGATTTGATTACGTACTAAAGGTAATCGCATACCAATGGTTACGATCATTTTTCGGATAAGGGTGATGGCTAACAGTGAATTAATGATTTTGTACCTTTTCTTAATAATTAATGAGCCACCAATAACTAGACCAATAACTAACCAAACATTACGCATACTAATCGCTTCCTTCCATATATGTTATTCATATATATCTTTCCACGATTCAATCAAATTATGAGCAAACGATTAAATCAGTTACAGGAATATCAAATGGTTCAATAGGAATGGAATGCACAACTTGACCAGACCAAGCTATTGAAAGTGTTGTTCCGTTAAAATTGCTTAGAAAGCGATCATAATAACCTCCACCGTGCCCAATTCGATAATGCTCAAGATCAAAGACAAGACCTGGCACTATTAACAAATCAATTGTATCTGAAGTAACTTCTTTTGTTTTATCAGGTTTTGGTTCTTGCAATTGGTAATACACGGTTTCAAGCTGCTCAAAATCTTCTAATTGATAAAAAGTAAGGCTTTTTTGTTTTGGGTTACATTTTGGAACAACTACCGTTTTACCTTGGTTCCAGGCTTCTCTTATAATGGGTTTGGTATTCCATTCATAACGTTGAGAAATAGTTGTGCCGATTACTGTAGCTTGATTCCAAGCTGGTGACTTCCATAATTCATCTTGAAGCGCTGTTTGTATATTTTTTCGCTGCTCGTCAGTTAATTTTATAAGTTTTTGCTTTATTTCATTACGTAATAAAGTCTTCTGATTGTCCACTTATCCCACCCTTTCCCCACGTATGTTAAATAATAAGCAAAAAACCCTCACCTGGATTGGTAAGAGTTTTGTTATCGTACTATTTTGTTTCACGATGAAGCGTATGTTTTTTCAAACGTGGACAATATTTTTTTAATTCCAAACGTTCCGGGTTTGTACGTTTATTTTTTGTAGTAATATAATTGCGTTCACCAGTTTCAGTGCAAGCAAGTGTAATATTTACGCGCATCATTATCCCTCCAAACTGTTCAACTATCTTCAATGTTAAACTATCATCTTCAGACTTATTTATATTATCAAATCTATTCATATAATTCAAGTAAATCTGTCATGTATTCAAATATTTTTTTATCAGATATTGTTCTAATCGACCAAAATGTGTTATAACTATGATTGTACAGAAGCAGGAGGGGAATATTTGTGTTATTAACATTAATTAGTATTGGCATCATTGCTATTGTTTTATTTATTTTATCTTTTTTTGCTAATGATCGATTGAAACAAATAGAAAATCAAGTAGAACAACTTTCAATAGCTACATTACAAGATACTTATCAAATAAAAAAGAAAATTAAAATTTTAGAAGAAGAACTTTTGACAGATGAACTAACCAGTATAGATTTTCAAAAACCAAAGTTAACACCGACAATGAAAAAAGTAACACAAATGTACGAATCTGGTAACTCCATACCAACTATCGCTAAAACCACTAATTTAAGTGAGTATGATGTTTATTCGTTAGTTAAACAATATTCTAAAGATAGAGGCGTTAAACAATGAAACAAACATTACGCGCCTTCGCAACCGGATTACTTACAGCAACGCTTATTATAGCTGTAATTTACTTTATCGAAAAAGATGATACAGAAGATAATAAAGCGGTTAATTTAACAACAAAGCAAATGAAACAAGCCCTAGAATCTCAAGGTTATACCATCTCCTTGGAAACAAATAAAGATGAACAGGAACAAGTAACCCCTGAGCCAAACGATTCAAATCAAGCGGATCAGCCAAATGAACAAAATAGTAAACCAAAAGAAGTCCGTATTTATACACTTACCATTGAATCAGGTATGACTATTTCAGAAATAGCCGAGATACTAGCTGATGCAAAAATTATAAAAAGCACTCGTTCATTCATATCCTATTTGCAAGATCATGAATACGGAACAAATATCCAAGTCGGTCAATTTGAGTTAACGGATCAAATGACTTTAGAACAGATATCCCGTACTATTGCAAACAAAAATTAAAACAGAACGTTAGAAATGAAGTCACCCCTTTCAAGTAGACAGCGGGTAGCTCATTTTCTATCGTTCTGTTTTCTTATTCATTTAAATCTAACGATTGGCCTTTTACTAAATACATAATATTTTCTGCAATATTTGTTAAATGATCTCCAAATCGCTCAATGTATCGTCCACTAAACGCCATTTGCATAATCAACTGAATTTTTTGTGGGTTAGTTGCAGTTTCTTCTAATAATTCCTTTAATACATTTGCATACATCCCATCAATCAAATCATCTAATTCAGACAATTTTTTTGCTAAGGTAATATCCTCTTCACGATAAGATAATATCGCTAAGTCTATCATACGAATAGCTACTTCGCGCATGTCATCTAATGCCGGGTGAATGGTTAATTCATGATTCTCACCTAAATGCAACGTAGACCGTGCAATGTTTTTCGCGTTGTCAGCCATCCTTTCTAAATCAGAGGCCGTACGAATAGCTACAATTAATTTACGCAAATCAGACGCAACTGGCTGCTGGCGCGCAATTAAAAGAATTGACGTTTCATTAATATCTAAGTCCATCTTATCTAATGCTGCATCTGCATCAATGACACGTTCAGCAGCTTTGATATCTGCCTGATATAAAGCAGTCACAGATTCATTCAGTTGCTTTTTTGCCTTTTCAGCTAACAAAATAACTTTATCCTTTACCTCTTTTAATTCTATTTCAAATTGTTCTCGAACGACCATTGGATCATGCTCCTCCTTTTATTACATTGTCATTCAACTCGATTCACAAACTCAAAGGCTATACTCCTATTAACCAAAACGACCAGTAATATAATCTTCTGTTCGTTTATCCTTTGGTGTTGAAAATAACGTATCGGTATCTGAAAATTCAACAAGCTCTCCATTCAACAGAAATGCTGTATGATCAGATATACGAGCTGCTTGTTGCATGTTATGTGTAACAATGACAATAGAATAGTCTTTTTTCAATTCTTGAATTAACTCTTCCACTTTCAATGTTGATTTTGGATCAAGCGCAGAAGTTGGTTCGTCCATCAATAATACATCTGGTTCAATAGCAAGAGACCTGGCGATACATAATCGTTGTTGTTGCCCTCCTGATAATCCATACGCATTTTCTTTTAAACGATCCTTTACTTCATCCCAGATATATGCACCACGTAAACTTTTCTCTACAATTTGGTCCAATATTTTCTTGTTTTTAATACCGTGAATTTTCGGTCCATAAGCAATATTTTCATAAATCGATTTCGGAAAGGGATTTGGCTTTTGAAAGACCATTCCTACATTTGTTCTTAACTCTTCCACTTTAAATGATCGATCTAATATATTTTGGTCACGATACGTAATGGTTCCTGAAGTTCTAACCCCTTGCACTAATTCAACCATACGATTTAATGTCTTCAAATAGGTTGATTTTCCACAACCGGAAGGTCCAATAATCGCTGTTACTTTCTTTTCATATATTGGTAAATTTATACTTTTAAGTGCATGGGATGTGTTATACCATAAATTTAAATCTTTCGTATGAAACACTACATTGTCGCATTCTTTTTTTATTTCATTCGAATGTTGCGTTTTCTCTATTAGCACGTTCATTCCCTCACCCTTCTATTAATATCTGTGTTGAAATTTATTACGAATGATGATTGCTACTGAATTTAGTAGAAACAGCATAATAAGTAAGACAATTATTGTCGCTGAAGCCAAATAAGCATATTCATCAACTAAAGAAGAATCAATTGTCCAGTAATATATTTGCATTGGCAAAACAGTAAATTTATCAAAGATCCCCCCCGGAAATGGTAAAAGTAGTGCAGGAATTCCTAGCACAACCAGAGGTGCTGTTTCACCGATAGCACGGGATAGTGCAAGAATGGTTCCAGTTAATATACCGGGTAAAGCAGCTGGTAAAATAATGTTTTTAACCGTTTGCCATTTTGTAGCTCCTAAACCATAGGAAGCTTCACTTAAATGTTGTGGTACTGAACGAATAGCTTCCTGACTTGAAACAATTACAATTGGTAATATTAACAATGACATCGTTAATCCACCAGCTAATACAATATTTCCAAAGTCCAGTGCACGAACGAAAATCGTCATGCCCAAAATGCCATAAACAATAGAAGGAACACCCGCCAAATTAGCTATATTTGTTTGAATAAGCTGTTGAAAACGACCTTTTGATGCATATAACTCATTGTAAATAGCTGTACCTATACCAAGAAACATAGTAACAGGTACAACAACAGCCATTAACCATAATGTTCCTAATATTGCTCCCATAATCCCTGCTCTCTCTGGATTGGTAGAAAGTTTACTGCTTAAAAAATGTAAGTCAATATAACTCAACCCTTCTGTTAGTACACGGATAATTAAAACGGCAAGAACAATAAGTCCGAACAATGTAGCTAAAAGGAATATCGACTTTAATGTTTTATTTAGAATTAATCTTGTCCCCATGTTGTTTTTCACTTTTTCTGCATCTATATATTTCATCTAATATTCCTCCTTGAAACGCTTGGAGATATATCGAGCGATAATGTTCATAATTAAAGTAAAGACAAATAGCGTCATTGCCACTGCATACAGACTGTAGTAAATCGTTGAACCTGCTGGCGCATCTCCACCTGATACTTCAACAATATAAGCAGTCATTGTTTGCATGGATTCGGTAATGTCAAAAGTAAAGTTTTTTGAACTACCACTTGCTATCGTTACAATCATCGTTTCGCCAATAGCTCGTGATATCCCAAGTACAAATGAAGATATAATCCCCGACAAAGCAGCTGGAATAATAACCCGAAAAGTTACTTCTAATTTGGTTGCCCCTAATGCTAATGCCCCTTCTCTCATTGCATTAGGAACAGAACTCATCGCATCTTCCGACAATGATGCAATCATTGGAATAATCATAATACCCATTACAATTCCTGGGCTTAAGATATTGGTAGCTTCTAATCCAGGAATGATTTGTCGTAACAGTGGTGTAACAAACGTAAACGCAAAGAAACCATATACAATCGTAGGTATACCTGCTAATAACTCCAACATTGGCTTCAACATTCTTCGCACGCGATCTGTTGCATACTCGCTTAAATAAATGGCTGTCATGATCCCGATTGGTCCAGCAACTAACATTGCGATAATAGAAGAAATGATCGTTCCGTTTATGAGTGGTAAAATACCAAACTCGGGATTTTGACTTAAAGGTTTCAGTATTGTTCCAGTAAAAAATTCAATAATGGAAATACGTTGAAAAAATTCAACTGTCTCAGTTACTAAAGTTACAATGATTCCAATTGTAGTCAAGACAGATAGTAGCGCGATTAGCAATAGCAATTTAGGTATGACCTTTTCACCAATTGCAAATAAATTTTTTGCGTTTTTATTTTTCGCTAATAATTTTCTTACTTGAACTGAATTTTCTATATTTGTTTGGTTATTAGCTTTCATGTCTTACACCCTTTCAACACTAGCAATAAGAAGAGAGCTAACACTCTCTTCTTCTCTCACTAGTACCTTACGCTTTTTTTATTGTAACCCTTCTAAGAAATCTAAATGTGCTTGTACCTCTTCTTCTGGTATAGGAGCAAATCCTGTTTCACCTGCAAATGTATTTACATTGTTCATAACAAATAATGCATAATCTAATACTTGCGGCTTTTCCTTCGCATTATTTACATTTAAGTAAGTGAATACTGGTCGAGTAAATGCTTTATATGGTCCGTTTTCATCAATCGTTTCTAAAGATGGTTCAACGGCTCCTTCACCGAAATCAATACTTACAGCTTGTAAGCTATCTTGATTATTCACATAGTAGCCAAATCCAAAGAATCCAATTGCATTTGGGTCTTGAGATATTAATGTAACTAACGTAGAATACTCTTGTTGCAAATCGATATCCGACACTAGATCTTGTTCTTCTAAAATGCTTTCATAGAAAAACTCATATGTTCCATGATTTTCATTTGGTCCATAGGTATTTATCTTTTCACTAGGCCATTCAGGGTTAATATCAGACCAATTAGTTACGCCAGCGTCAGCTTTAAAAATGTTCATTACTTCTTCGGCAGTCATTTCAGTAGCCCAATCATTATCAGGATGCGTAACAATGGTTAACCCATCAAGTGCCACTTTTAATTCCTCTACCTCAATTCCTAGTTCTTCTGCTGTCTTTGTCTCTTTATCTTTGATTTGTCTAGAAGCATCATTGAAATCTGTACCATCTTCCGCTAAAAATTTTTCAAAACCTGCACTTGTTCCTGAACGTCCTACTTCTACTGAAACATTATCTTGCTCTGTGAGCATATATTCTTCAGCAACGCGCGCCATTAAAGGATATACAGTACCTGATCCATCGACAACAACACTGCCTTCTAATTTTTCTGACGAAGCTTTTTCATCTGTATTTTTTGTGTCTTCTGAATTTTTACTATCACCTGATCCACACGCAGCAAGGAATCCAATTGTCAGTATAGTTAACAGTACAAATCCGATCATTTTAATTTGTTTCATATTAATAGTCCCCCTTAGTTTTTTGAAAGCAAAATCTATTTTTTTGCTATATTCTTATCATAACGATTAATTTTTAAGCTATAGTTAATTGAGTGTAAAGAATCTGTAAATAATCATTTTGTCAAAAAAAGAGGAAAAGCCTTATCAGCTTTCCCTCTCTTCACATCGTTATTCATTTACGCCTTCTATATCTTTTTCAGTTTCTGTTTTACCCTCTATTGCACGTTGTTCTTTTAATTCGAAATATTTATTAATAATTCGATTACCAATATTATGATGAATACCATTTTGGTCATTTCCCGTCCCAGCTCTAGGAACGACAATAGAAAAAGCGATTTCTGGCTCGTCATACGGTGCATATCCTACTAATGTTAAATTGTAGGTTTGTTCTTTTAATACATCATCCTCATATACATCATTTTGTGCTGTACCAGTCTTAGTCGCTACTTTATAAGGATTATTACTCCAATGTCTTCTAGCGGTTCCGTGAGTTACTACACGCCTAAAACCTTCTTTAACACGATCAATATAATCTTGTTTCATAGATACTCTATTTAACACATTTGTATCAAATGATTCAGCTACAGGGCCCAACGACTCTTTTGATCCATTCGCTTGATGAATTTCTTTCACTAAATGTGGTTGAACACGATAACCATCGTTAGCTATTGTCGATACATATTGCGCTAATTGCAATGTTGTATAGGCATCATACTGTCCAAAAGATAAATACAGCAAATTACCCGCTTCTGG
Organism: Paraliobacillus sp. JSM ZJ581; assembly: GCF_044383835.1. Taxonomy (NCBI): domain Bacteria; kingdom Bacillati; phylum Bacillota; class Bacilli; order Caryophanales; family Bacillaceae; genus Paraliobacillus; species Paraliobacillus sp. JSM ZJ581. Next base: position 4,110 of record NZ_JBISEP010000006.1, on the reverse strand, counting down.
ATCTTTCCCAATAATACCTGGCGCTTCATACGGTAAATCTATTCCTGTTTCTACTCCTAAACCAAACTGACTATAATAATTACGTAAAGTTTGAAATGCTTCATAATTAAAACTACGTAGTGGCTGATTGTATTGATAGTTCGCACCTGCTAATCTTACTGCTATTTCAGCCATATAAATGTTGGAAGAATCTTCAATCGCTTGAATGTCATTAATAGACTGCATATTCTTCCAAGAACTCATTAATGGTGTTCCTGCTATTTTCATTGGCTTATCATAAATTCTTTCTCCTGGGCGAATGACACCAGAATCTAATCCAGCTAAAACTGTTGCGCCTTTAATCGTTGACCCCGGCATATTATTATTATAAATTGTTCGATGGCCTTCATCACGATATTCATTTGTTTTCCTATCTCGATGCGCACCTGACATTGCCAAGACTTCTCCTGTTTGTGGATCCATCATTACAACGAGTGCATCTTCCATGTAGCGATTTTCAGAAGGATTGGATTTAATAAAACGCTGTAACTCTTCTTGTGTGATCTTATCAACAGCTTGTTGTAATTCAATATCAACTGTTAAAACTAAATCGTCTCCACTTTTTCCTTCGACAACTGTCTTTTGACCAACAATTTCATCATTATTGTTTGTAGTGAATTCAATGACTTCTTTTTGCCCACGTAACACACTTTCATATTCTTTTTCCAAACCACTTGTTCCTACGCGATCATTTCGACTATAGCCCCGAGCTAAATAATATGCTTCATTTTCTTGTGGGATCCCTTGATCTGTTGTCGTAATATTCCCTATAAACGTTGAAAAGGTATCTTCCACTTTTGACACTCTATTCCAATCAATCTTCGCGTCAATACCTTCTAATTCATATAAATGCTCAGATACTAAGGCGTATTCTTTCTCTGTTACATTTTCATTTTTTATAATATGAGGTGTAAACTCTTTAGCTGCATCTAATTCTTTTTTAATTGCAACCACATTTAACAGGTTAGAATCTGACCAATCATACTTGTTATAATCCTCTTCGGTTATTTTATCTAACATAGCTTGATATTTGTCACTAGCATTCATTTCATTTTCTTTTTCTGTCAAACGATCTTCTGCTTCTTTAGCATGAAAGAGATACCAATATTCTTTCTTGTCTCTTTCCCTAACAATTGATGATAAATCTTCTTTATCCTTCGCCATTGTAATATATTGAGCTAGCTTTTTGGCTAATGTTAAACGTTTTTCAGGTTTATGGCCATTTTTTGGTGGCGTATAAGTAATTGAAAGTGTAGATTCATTTTCTAACATCAGGTTATGATATCGATCATACATCAGACCTCTTGGAACAGAAAGATATGCTTTTGTACTCTCCGTTTCATCAATTTTCTTTTGGGCTTCTTCCCCGTTTAAGATCTGAACAACCCCTAATTGTAAAATTAATACCGAAAACAAACCAAAAATAAAAACAAATAATATATTTAAGCGAAAGGGAATTTGTGACTTGTTCTTTTTTTTGTTACTTTTCCCCATTACATACTTCCCCCTAATCATTTTTCACTAGAAATAGTATAACATGTCACTCATCTATTTTCATGATTTATTATATCTTCTTTCACCCTTGTCAATTCGTTTTCAGGTAAAAGTGGCAATGTAATATCTTTAATTAGAAAATAGACGAGAAAATGCCCACAACCTAATATAAGTAATACAATAGGAATACTTGTTACAGGTGTTACAAGTTGAATACTTATTAGAAAAATGATTATTGAACTCACTCTCCCTATATTAAGAAAAACCTCCCTAACAACAATATATTCAATCCGCATTTCTCCGGCTCTCCAACCCTTGCCGATCACATCATAGGTAAGAGAAACATATGGAACAGTAAATAAAGGATAGGCAATACCAATAATAGCGCCATACAGCAATAAAATTGTATAATTCAACTTAAAAATAATTAAAAAGATTGCCAAAAATAATGTCATACCTCCAAAAAAAATAGAGCGTTTTCTCATATGCGGTTTAACGAAACGAGTAGCTGCATAATAACATAAAAACGAGCAGCCAGAAAAAACCAAATTAAATGTACCTAACGCTAACTCACTATTTGTTGAAATAAATACCCATATAGAAATAACAAAAACAAAAATCCCTTCTCTAAGTCCCTGTAATATGTGTGCATATAAAATTTTAGACCAATCTTGATTATACCTTCTTTCTTTTATTATCCTCAGAAAATTAAATTTTCCCTCTGCCGATCGACGCTGAATAAAGAAGCTACATGTTACGGCTCCGATGAATAACAAAAAAGAAATAGTGAATATCACGGTGTAACCTTGACTGTTGTCCCATTGCGAAATAATATACCCAGCCAGAACTGGACCAATCATTCCACCGAAAGATTGCATTAAACCTAAGAACCCGTTAAAAAAATCCCTTGTTTCCGGTTCTGTAATTTCAAAAGTAAGTACATTAAATGCTAACCAATAAAATCCATAGCCAATACCTAGCAAGCTTCCAAGTAACATATTGTAAGTTGCAGCCTTCTCCCCTACAAAAAGTACCGTTAAAAAAAATATAGCTAGTGTGCTAACGCCGATTCGCAATACTAATACACGGTCTATTTTTTTTGCCATTTTCCCTGCAACAATAAAGGTAATGGGCTGTAGAATATAAACAAACATATTATAAATCGCAATAGAAACATAATCATTAGACTGTTTCCACAAATATATATTTACAAATGTATTAGATAAAAAAATTGCAAGTGCATAAAGACCGCCAATTGTAAGTAATAGCTTTAGATCTCTATTCACTTCCATATCTCCAAGCAAAATAGTTATATATTTTTTCTTCATATCCTATCTCCTTTATGTTCTACTGTTATTTTGAACAAAAGCAAACAAGATATACAACGACAGTTTATATAAGCATCAACTTTTAAAGATTTGTTACTCATGTTAATTCACTAGCGTCGCATTAAAATATTTTCGTGTGATACTAAATACAGAATTTTCTGTATTTAGTATATTCCCATAAAAAAATCCTTTATAATGGTTGGTGGTAGTAACCTATCCAAATCCAATATAAAGGACAAAAGTCATGGATAAGTCTACACGAAAAACATCATTTACACAATGGTTAACGCCTATTAATCAAACTTTATTTGAAGAACAGGTGAAAACATATCAACTGAATCACTATACAAAAAAGCTACATATGGATTCATTTATGTCATTACTGCTTTATGCTCCACTTCATGAAACTGAAAGCTTACGAGCACTCAGTGATGCTGTTTTCTCAGATGATTTACAACAAGCAATTGGGTTAGAATCCATTAGTTTTTCACAGCTAGGAAGAAAGCTAAATCAGATGCCAACTGCTTTCTTTCAAACGATTTTTCTGGATTTAGTTGCTAAGATCCATGAAAAAACAAATTTTCAAAAACGAAGAAAAGGAACAACACCCTTAAAGATCATTGACTCTAGTACATTGTCATTAAATTTAACGAACCATAAATGGGATGAATTTCGTAAAACAAAGTCAGGTGTAAAGCTACATTGACGACTTGTGTTTATGGAAAGGCGCCTTTCCTATCCAGATCAAGCGATTCTTACCAATGCAATTGAACATGACCGTGGACAACTAGAGGTTTTGATCGACGACAAAGCCTGCATGTATGTTTTTGATCGGGGCTATCTGGATTATGAACGATTCGATCGTATGACAGATGATGGTTGCTTTTTTGTTTCACGCTTGCGAAAGAACGAGGTAGTAAGAGTGCTTGAGACTTCTCGACTTCCATCAGTATCTAACGTATTATCAGACGAAATGGTTGTCATCGGAACATCGCAAAATCGTTCAGAAAACGTATTTCGCAGATTGAAACTATTAGATACAATAGGAAATGAGCTAACTTTACTCACCAATCGCTTTGATTTAGACGCTGATGAAATAGCCGATATCCGTATTTCCACGAGCTAGGTAGACACGATCAAACTGATTATTGATCAGCATTGGCTCTGTAGCGCACGAACAACATCCGATAATAGACTCATATTGGCTCCAGTTCGTACCTCAACAGAAATCGCGCCGACATGTAGGAAA
>NZ_JBISEP010000069.1:0-1221 GCF_044383835.1 Paraliobacillus sp. JSM ZJ581 | reverse complement strand
GAGTGAATTTCATAATTTATAACCCTTGTGCCCCAACAAGTTTGAGATACAAAAAAAGAAGTACCTCCCCAAATCTTGTATAATGGTAGTTGACAGACAACCAAAAAAAGACTGGAGGAGTACTCTCTATGACCATTATACGACAACAAAGCTTATTTGGCATCCAAGAATTATATGAGATGGACCCTACCCATCGTTATGAATCGATTATTTCAGCGATAGATTTGGATGCAATCTACTATGAAGTGAATAAAAAATCCCGGCTCGGTGCACCGGTAGAACTGAATTATGCAGCCATGATTATTACTATTTTTATTCGATACGTTGAACGTATTCCAACAATTAAAGACTTGATCAAACGTCTTAATGATGACTTTGTATTTAAACTTAATTGTGGTTTTTTATTGTCCGACAATACCCCTTCTGAAGCCGCCTATTCTCGACTTTCAACAAAACTTGTTGAATCTAACGTTTTAGAGAAAGTACAGGAAAAAGTTGTGCTTCAAGCAATCGCAGAAGGCTTTATTATCGATGACACTGTAGCCATTGATGCAACTCATTTTGAGGCACGGGATCAAGCACCACCAAAAGTAGAAAAGCCAAAACCTGAGCCTAAAAAACGCGGACGCAAATCCAAGGAAGATCGTGAACAATGGCTCATCGAACAGGAAGAAAAAGAAGCCAATCTTCCCATTTTCGAAAAGAAAATAGAAGCACAATTGGATGAACCTTTAAATGTATTGCGTGACAATGTTCCACAAGACCCAAAGTGGGGTGTGAAAAAGAACAGTGAAGGTAAAAATGTATTCTGGTACGGCTATAAGGGACACTTAGCCGTTGGTACATCCAGTCAATACATTCTCCAATCCCTCTTTTCATCAGGCAGTCTAAATGATGGAAAAGCAGCAATTCCATTATTAAAGGGTATGGATGAACTTCCACTTTCATCTTTGCGTTATCAAACAATGGATGCCGGCTATGACTATGAACCAATTTATGAGCAAGTTTACCGAATGGGGAACCAATCTGTCATTGCTTATAATAAGAAAAATGAAAGTGAGCCAATTGGGTTCGATAAACACTTTGCCCCAACCTGTTTTAGAGAACACTCTTATCGTTATGATAGTTTTGACACCAAATACGAAACATTGAAATACACAAGACCAAAAGAGTGCAGTGACTGTCCTCTGGCTAATGAAGGAATCTGTCAAAAGGTTTATA
>NZ_JBISEP010000068.1:0-1257 GCF_044383835.1 Paraliobacillus sp. JSM ZJ581 | reverse complement strand
TAAAAGTAATGCTGGTGCTACACAAACCGCAATAAATATATTTCTTGATCCTTTTTTATTCATAGCGTACACCCCTTTTTTAATCATATAGAATCTTAAAATAATCTACTTACCATTCAAAATTTTTCTCTCTCCACAGCTTGTTTAAGTTGATAGCTTCCCCCTAATGCCTTCATCTTATCCCAAATTAAAACGTTTACACAATAAGAATCTTGTTTACTTTTTTATGTATATTGCTTTTTATATTACGTTGAGTTAAAATTAATTTATTTATACTAGATCGATTGAATGGGGGCGAATGATTTGTCTTATGAGGTGTATCGAATGGCAAATCAAGACATAAAAAAAATGCCTTTCAAACTATTGTATATAACACATACAACGTATGATAAAGGCTGGCACAGCACGAAACATACCCATCATTTCACAGAACTGTTTTATATCGTTAAAGGTAAAGGAGTCATCTTACTTCAAAACCAAGACATCCCTGTAAAAGAAAACGATTTAGTCATTATTAACCCTAATGTGGAACATACGGAAAAATCTAATTCACATGACTCACTAGAGTATATAGCTTTAGGCATTGAGGGCTTATCCTTTTCTCTTCCAGAGGAAAAAGAATCGCAAATGGGATTGTACACTTACCGTGGAGATCAAAAAGACATATTATTTTACCTAAGTAAGTTATTAAATGAAATGAAACAAAGTGATGAGAATTATGAAATCATCTGTCAAAATATCCTTGAAATATTAATCGTTAAATTAAGGCGTGATAAGAAGTTCACGCTGACTAAGACAGAAACTAAAAATCTCAATAGGTCTGTGTCGCTCATTCAACATTATTTAAATCAAAATTATCGAGAAGATATTTCACTAGATTCGTTAGCTGAAATTGGACATATTAATAAATTTTATTTAGCCCATTCATTCAAAAAAGACATTGGTGTTTCCCCAATTGAATATCTACAAAAAGTTCGTGTTAGAGAGGCTAAACTACTTTTAGAGACTACTAACTATAGTATTGCATCGATCTCTGAAATTGTAGGTTTCTCTTCTCAATCTTTCTTCACACAATCGTTTAAACGTTTTACTAATAAAACGCCATCTAAATATCGAAAAGAAGTTAAGAAGAATTGATGACTTATTATTACTGTTGTGCAAATAGTTAACAATAATTTAAGGTTGTACAATAAATGACGTTGGTGAGTAAAAAACTCACGAACGTCATTTTTAAATTCATGTTCTAAGTGATGATAT
>NZ_JBISEP010000067.1:0-1562 GCF_044383835.1 Paraliobacillus sp. JSM ZJ581 | reverse complement strand
AAGGGGTGTACGCTATGAATAAAAAAGGATCAAGAAATATATTTATTGCGGTTTGTGTAGCACCAGCATTACTTTTACTTACGACGTTTATGATTACACCAACCATCGAAGTATTCCGCATGTCCATGTATCGTTGGGGCGGTTTCTCGAATACGAGAGCGTTTGTTGGTTTAGAGAACTTTAACGTGTTGTGGAATGACATGGACTTCATTCAATCGTTCCAAAATTCGATTTTATTAATTGTACTTGTAGCGATTATTACGTTGATCTTTGCGGTGTTCTTTGCAGCCGTATTAACGAAAGAACAAGTGAAGGGAGGAAACTTCTTCCGAATTATTTTCTATATACCGAACATCTTATCGATTGTTGTTATTGCGGGGATATTCTCAGCGATTTATGATCCGAAAAGTGGGTTACTAAACAGTATTTTAGGTGTGTTAAGCTTAGACACATTTGAACAGTTATGGTTAGGAAACCAAGCTATCGTTATTTACAGTATTGCCGGTGCTTTAGTATGGCAAGCAATTGGTTATTACATGGTGATGTATATGTCTGGGATGGCGAGTATTCCAGCGAGTTATTATGAAGCTGCATCGCTAGAAGGTGCTAATGGAATTACCCAATTCTTTCACATTACACTGCCACTCATTTGGAATAATATCCGAACGACATTAACTTTCTTTATTATTAGTACGATCAACCTCAGCTTTTTATTAGTAAAAGCAATGACAGGCGGAGGCCCGAACGGGTCAACAGAAGTATTCTTATCGTATATGTATGACCAAGCATATACAAACTCTACCTTTGGTTATGGGATGGCGATTGGCGTAGTCGTCTTCATCTTTTCCTTTGCCTTAGCCGCCATTGTCAGCAAAATTACTAAACGTGATGTACTAGAGTATTAAGGAGGTAAAACAGAGATGAAACAAACAAAAGGGTTAAGCACCGACACACTTTTTAAACTATTTAACTATGTCGCTTTGATTACCTTGGCAATAACGATTATTGTCCCGGTTGGATGGGTGTTTTTAGCTTCAATTAAGCAAAATGCGGAGTTTTATGAAAACCCATGGGCATTACCAGACGGTTTTTATTTTCAAAACTTTGTGGAAGCATTTGTCGAAGCACAGATGGGAGAGTACTTGTTAAATTCAGTCATTGTAACAGCGTTATCTTTACTGATTTTATTAGTTGTGGCTTTACCAGCAGCGTATGTGTTGTCACGTTTTCAATTTAGAGGAAGCAACTTCTTAAATGGCATTGTTAAAGCTGGATTATTTATTAACGTCAGTTATATCGCTGTACCAATCTTCTTAATGTTGTTGGATTGGGATGGTGCGATAAAAATGATACTTGGCGATCCATTCTTTTTAAATAATCGCTTTGTGTTAGCGATGATATATGCATCGACGGCGTTACCATTTACGATCTTTTTATTATCGAGTTATTTCCAGACGTTGCCATCTGATTTTGAGGAAGCAGCAAGCATCGATGGTGCAGGTTATTTCCGTACGATGTTTTCGGTTATGTTTCCGATGGCAAAGCCTAGTATTATTATTGTT
>NZ_JBISEP010000066.1:0-1603 GCF_044383835.1 Paraliobacillus sp. JSM ZJ581 | reverse complement strand
AAACCATATGCAATACAGAGTCAAAATTGTACATTACTAAATAATCAAAAATGTACATTCTTATGTTGACATTTATAGTTCTATCCTGTAAGTAATAAGTAAGTCATTCGACACTAGGTAGCCCCTCATAAATAAACCTTGAAAGGCACTTTGCCAATCAAGGTTTCAAATAAATTACATTATATCTTAGGTATATCAATCTCTTTGCCTGGAGACTTACTAATTAGAACGTCAGGAAGGTCTGGCTTATTCTTTTTTATCTTATATTTTTGAATTTTTGTTAAATTAGTGTCAAAGGAAATGCCTTGTGATTTAAAGTCTAGGCTTAGTAGTTTATTATAATTCTTCCTCAAAAAAACTTTCCATTCCTCTAACGAAGAACTTGAAATTTCATCTAAACTCTCTAACAAACGATAGCCATCTGCATAATGAAACATTAGTAAACTAGTCCCTAAATCACAAGCCTCATTATCCAAGATAACTGTTGGTACTTCAAACCCACTATTCCAATTATAATTGGCAGCAAAGTAATGGAGTATTAGTGAATTATCTACTTTTTTAACTGGCTGATTAAAATATTCATATCTGTATTATAAAGCAACCCTACCAGATAAGTAATTTCTGAGTTAACCATCAACTAAACCAATTCTCATCCCTTTAAGATTTCTCTTACTCATAATTTGTAGCAGCAATAAAATCAAAAGCACCTGTTGAACTAATTTCATTTTTATACTCAAAATTATATATTAAAATTACTGCATTATATGATTTCTTTAGGTTTATACTTTTCTGAATTTTTGGGATGACAATTTCTTCATACGAACACCCATCCAATAATACTGAAATATCACTATTACTATTCTTATAGACCCCCTTTTCTATAGTATCCTCATCTGTTTCATCCATATCAATATTAAAATCGATAAAAAATTGGGATGGGACAGACTCGCCATCCTCATCATACGTTAAATCAACATACTCTCCAATTGAGTCCTCATCGTTAATATTCCCTAACCAAATTGAAACCCACCCTTGTTTTTCCATTATAGTACCCTCCTACTTTAATCTTAGACCTTGTGGTAAAGACGAAACTCCACCCTCTAATCTATAATTAGCCCAGTTATTAAGTCGTCTAACAAATGTATTATAGTCGCTAGAAGTATCTATTATTGCTAACAATTCATTATGTGCCTTAGTTGATCCTAACCCTCCATGAACACCGTTTGGATTGACAAATTTGACATCTGATATATCTGTTCTTAAATCTTTAATCTCCTCAGCACCAATATTCCAATACTTAAATTGAGGAGCCCTTGAAACTAAGTGCCACTCATGTAATCCTCCTGGTTCTCTTAGTTGGCGTTCAATTTTCTTTCTAATCTTTTTATCTTTCCAAAGTTCGTCTAGTTCACTACTTGTAAGGGAATTGAAGAATTCATTAAAATTCCCACTCTTTGCAGTTGGTATATCATCAACAGTTAGTTTAGTTATATCTTTAACATTACCCGTACCCTTAGTAACTTTCACAAAGCTCGTGTGTATCTCTTGTTGTACGTGAGTATCGCGCATCGCGTTGATAGGTAAGCGTGGGCCTCCTGCCATC
>NZ_JBISEP010000065.1:0-1666 GCF_044383835.1 Paraliobacillus sp. JSM ZJ581 | reverse complement strand
ACCTATCAACGCGATGCGTGATACTCACGTACAACAAGAGATACACACGAGCTTTGCGAAAGTTACTAAGGGTACGGATAATGCTTCTCTAACCAACAAAAGTATTTTATATAGGGGAGATAGTTTACTTCGCTCTCCAACTAGACCAAATGGAATTGGTAAGCCTCATATATCGAGTTCAGGTGATTTAGTTCCAGCCAATAAGGATGGTTTATATAAAGGGCGACAAGTGACTGTTACAGAGCATATACTTGGAGGTTATAGAAAAGGAGCTAAATCTAATAGCCCTTATACTAGTTTCACAAATAACAAAAATGTGATTGGAAATTATGGAGAAAATGCAATTGAACTAGATATATCAGCCTTAAGGAAAGACATACAGTCTGGAAAGGTAAAAGATGTTGTTATACTTTCTCCAAAACAAATTCAAAAGTTAATTGAAAGAGATGTTGTCTCTTCTGATTTTTGGAAGAATAGAGCAATTAACTGGACTAAGAGGGATAGTGAATACTTAATTAAAGGAGAAGTTCCAAGCCAATATATTAAGGTTTCGCAGAAGGAGTGAGAATTATGAAACTATACTTTATAAACGAGTTTTTAGGAAATATACACAATATTAATGTTGATGGTATGTGGATGAATGCTGAGATTATCCCTTCAAAAAGTATAGATAAATTCAACGATTTTTTTACAGCAATTGTTGATGAGGAAAATGATTTTGAGGAAACTAATTATAACGATGAATGGTTAGACGATAGCAATTGGTATATTATGGATAGCGAAAAAAGGAAAAAGGGTATATACATACCTGCGGTTTATCCTGATGGGGAAATTAACTGGAGATGGAGATGATTTATATATAAAGCATTGATTATATTGCGAAAATATTAATAAACCTTGATTGGCAAAATGCCTTTCAAGGTTTATCTTTTTGTGGCGACTACCCAGTGCTGAATATACGACATTTCATAGAGAAATTAAGACTAATGTTTGTCTGCCTTATATGATGTTTTTAAAATTTATCCAGTACGTACACTAACTTTAAATTGAATAACCTATTTCTTTCTTTATCACTTCAATAAAAACTGTAATATTATCAGTTACCATTATCCGCAACTGATAATACTATACCTTTGCTTTCCCCTGCCTTTTAAATTTTTCACAACTTTTATGTACAAAAGAACGATTAATTTATCAAGAGGACTATTCCACCTCGATTAACTCCTGAATGTCGATGTCTAACACTTTACATACTGTTTCTAATGTAGATAGATACACTCTATCCACGTTGTCTGAACAAAGATGGCTTATTGTATTTGGTCGCAACCCTGCGATCCGTGCTAATTCACGTGATAGGTCACGCTCTTTCAAGATTTCCTTTAGTTTGATTGATATTGGCATGGTATTTCCCTTCCTCTTTTTCATATTACTTTATCGATACACAATAAATTTGTATCGATAAAGGGATTGAATATATCGCTAAAGCTTCATACAATAAATTTATATTAGTTATAATGGCTAAGCGTTACGGTGATCCAGATTAGCGTAACGTAGGGGAAATATCATGAAAGTTATCGGTTATATTCGAGTATCTACACAAGGTCAAGTAAGAGATGGATATAGCTTGAAATACCAAGAAGTTGAAATTAAAGTATACTGTAAAGAA
>NZ_JBISEP010000064.1:0-1675 GCF_044383835.1 Paraliobacillus sp. JSM ZJ581 | reverse complement strand
CCTGAATTATTCATACTTCCTAATTAAGTCATGTTTGAAATCAAAATCAAATATTTTCTTGTTCCATTGAAAAAGTCGTGGAGATTTTTCTGCTTTTGAGGTAATTTTAAAGAGAATATTAGAAAATAGTCCATTTTTGGGCAGACTCCTCCCTTGGTCTGAATTTGATTTTTAAAAATTAGGTATGAGGACGATTTATTATGAATTCATTCTAGTTTTAGTTGTTGAATTCGCCCAAGAACTTTCCAAAAGAATGCTTGGTACACAAAACTAGAGGACAATTTAAAGTAAAATGATCGTCCCGATTTCACTAATTTACTAGCAACTTTTATGATTCTTGTGCGTATGGTTTCAATTTGCATGCTTTGTTGGCCTTCAGGAAAGCAAAGCGTACGTAACCAATTTGTTAGGTTATAAGCTAATAGACTCAACATCATTTTTGCCTCATTTACTTGGAAAGAGTGACTATTCATTTTATCCATATGAAAACCATTCTTGGCTTCTTTGATATAGTTCTCCATCGTACCTCTTTTTTGGTAAGTACGGACGATAACTTTTGGGGAGAACGCATCTATCAGATTTGTTACAAAGAATGAATGCGTGAAAAATAATTCGCCAGCAGGACGAATGGATTGTATAATTACTTTTCTTGACTTGGACCATGATTTTGCTTGATATTCGGTTTCCTCATAATAGTACTCTGCCTCTGAAACATCAGACGGTGCAGTAGAAGGATGTAGTTCATCTGCAAGTCGCTGCAAAATAGCGTTCGATTTCAAACGAATCACGTAATAGACCGACTCATCTTCGCATAAATCATACAAAGCTGGGACGGCAAAACCACTATCTCCACGCAAAAATGGGGTCGTCTCTGGAAACTTCTCGTTGTAATGGGCGATAAGAGGTTTTACAAAATCAACAACACCATTGGAAGTATAAACATTTCCAGGTCGTAACTTAGCTTTTAAGAAATCTCGCGTTAACCCATCGAAAGCAACTAATGGATGAAAGCCGACTGTCCCGTAATGGGTGTTGTAAGCTGCAGATTCCTGTTCTCCATATGTATCGTAATGGGTGGAATCTAGGTCAATGATCAGTGCTTCTGTCTCTCTGAACGCATGCACTTTGTCCAAAAGTTCTTGGTTAGCTTGATTTAATTGTTCAATAGATTCATCATCAAATCGTGCAAAAAAGCGAGATAAACTCGGTTGAGAAGCCAAGGTATCGGTTCCAATGATTTGTGTAAAAACAGGATCATTCGTCAACTGATCAGCATTGTCATCTTCAGCATATCCAGCAATCATTTGATAAATCTTTTGACGGAGTAAATTTTCATTGGAATGTAAATGATACTTTCTATCGTCTTTCAAATGTAGGTATTGAGCAAGCATCTCAGAGAATCCAATCTTTTCATCGAATTCCCTAAAGATAAATTCACCAGTATCAGACGAAAGGGGACCTCCATCATTTGACAATTTAATTTGACGATTGAAATCTAACGTTATTTGCGGTAAAGTAGCCATTATAAGAATCCTTTCTGTTGGTTATTTGTCGTGATTTAACTGTAACAGAAATGGATTCTTTTTTCATTTATTTGATGCACGACCAACTTAGCTAGATAGCTTGGCAGATAAGCATTTTTAAGTCATTAAGGAATTTCTATGAATAATTCAGG
>NZ_JBISEP010000062.1:0-1803 GCF_044383835.1 Paraliobacillus sp. JSM ZJ581 | reverse complement strand
ACGACCAACTTAGCTAGATAGCTTGGCAGATAAGCATTTTTAAGTCATTAAGGAATTTCTATGAATAATTCAGGATAATAATACAGTGTGAAAAAAACATTATAAGCATAAGGGATTAGGTTAGACGTACTTGTTTGTTTTTGTTAACATGTAATTAATTAAGATTTATTTTATATGGGGATGAAGTGAAAAGGTATTTTCAATATGTAGTATTTTTACATATGTGAAAAGAACAAATGAAAGAAATACTGGCAAACAATTTTTATCATTTAAAGGGGTTGTGCATCTATGAGTAAACCAAGAATAGTTGTTCTCGGCGCAGGTTATGCCGGGATGATGACAACTAAGCGACTAATGCAACAATTATCAAAAGAAGAGGCAGAAATTGTTCTAGTGAATAAGCATAATTATCATTATCAAACAACATGGCTGCATGAAGTAGCGGCAGGAACAATTGATCCGAATCAGTCAAGAATTATGATTACTGATGTTATTAATCAAAATCGCGTATCTATTATAGAAGATACAGTTGAAAAAATATTTCCAGATCAAAAGAAAGTACAGTTGATAAACGGTGATATTGATTATGATTATTTAGTAATCGGTTTAGGTTTTGAAAAAGCGACATTTGGTATTCCGGGTATGGCTGAATATGCATTGTCTATCCAAAGCGTTGATAAGAGCCGTTATATTCGAAATCATATTGAACACCAATTCGCACGTTATCACGATGGGGAAAGTGATAAGGATGAACTACTTACATTTGTAGTTGGAGGTAGTGGTTTCACAGGGATTGAATTTGTAGGTGAGCTGGCTGAACGAATTCCACAATTGTGCAAAAAATACGATATTGATCCTAGTAAGCCAAGAATTATAAATATTGAAGCTGCACCTACTATTTTACCAGGTTTTGATGAAGAATTAATTAACTATGGCAAGAAATCACTAGAAGATCGTGGTGTGGAATTTAGATTAGGAACAATGATTAAAGCATGTAAAGAGAATGCTGTTATTGTTGGTGAAGATCAAGAAGAAATAAAGACCGGAACCATTGTATGGACTGGTGGAGTACAAGCAAATGCCGTTATTGGTCAATCAGGATTTGAATTAACTAAAGGAAAAGTAAATGTTGATTCCGATTTACGTGCACCAGGTTATGAAGATGTGTTTATTTTAGGAGACTGTGCATGGGTAATGAATAAAGAGACAGGTAAACCATACCCGCCGACAGCCCAAATTGCTATTCAAGAAGCAGATATTTGTGCGGCTAATATCTCAGCAATGATTCGAGGCGGTGCATTAAAAGAATTCGTTTTCGATAATAAAGGTACGGTAGCATCTTTAGGTGGTCGTCATGCGATGGGAACTATTTTTGATGGTAAAAAATTATTTGGATTTTCTGCAAAAATGATGAAAAATATCATTGATGATCGTTATTTATTCTTATTAGGTGGCCCAAAATTGGTACTGAAAAAAGGAAAATTTAAACCTTTCTAAAAAGATATAATGAAAAAGCAAGCTAAGTTTGTAATGATTGAAGGAGGATTTCGTTCATGAAAAATACGTTGCTTGTCACACTTTTTACACTGTTATCAGCAGTTGTGTATGTTGTTTGCTCAAGAAAAGCAGAACATAGAAGAGATTTTCATTAATAAATTGAGCTTGGAACAAAACTAAATAATGAGTAATAGAAAGCGAATTATAATTCGAATTATAGTTCGTTTTTTAGGTTCTACGTCAAATCACGTTGGTGAGTCAGAATAGTCAACTGAATTATTTTATGTTCGCGTCCTAAAGTAGCTA
>NZ_JBISEP010000061.1:0-1823 GCF_044383835.1 Paraliobacillus sp. JSM ZJ581 | reverse complement strand
AGTCAACCTTAACTATACGTGGTTTCACGATGGCTTTCTATTTATTTAACTGTTGCATTTGATTTTACAATGAACCTCCTATTTATTTTTATTGAAATAGATTTTTATTTATCTATTTCAATTCTTTTAAGTCCTTATTCCCCCCTACCCCCCGTTACAATTTCCTAGTCCCGAGTTCCAAGTCTCTAGTTATTCTACTCAGCTATCTTATTATTATGTTCTATGCTATCAATTCTTTTTATTTTTTAGTGATTTTCTACTACATATATTATGTTCTGAATTGCATTAACTTTTAAGTGGAATTATCGAGGCTAGGATTTCCTTGGCTTTCAGCTTACGATGGTTTTTAATCCTAGTTATCTTTGCTTTTATAAATATTTCACTACATGAAAAAAAGATTAATGCTCCAATTGCTGAAACATTAACCTTTTTAACTTCTTTCACTGCATTATTAGATTTATGCAGTAAGCTTAATTAAATCTTTTATTGATTTAATTATCCTTTAATATTATTACTTGTTATGCAGTCTTAAATTATAGAATTATGCATCCTTTAAAATTAATATCTAAAATACAACTAGTTCTTCTGTCTCTGTATTAATGAAATACTTTTTACCATCTTCATTTATTAAAGTTATATCTGTACCTTGAGACATATCAAATATACTAATAACAGCTGGTTCTATCTCAATAATTGTTCCCCAATCACATACTAGCATATTTGAAGAGTCTGCTAAAAAATCATCAGTGTCGATATCAGATAAAAATCTCCATCCATTGTCTAATTCATTTACTGGACTTTCTTTTATGCACCACTTTAACTTTCCTTTATGCTCTAATATATTCTTTGATACAATACTTCCACCTAAGCCCATACCTTTACTCATAAATTATTTCCTCCATAACCTTTTTCATTTCATCTGTGCCTCTTTCATTAATTAAATTTTCAACTGAATATCCTACACTGTTTAACGATTTAACATCCGGCTTATTTTTTAAACATCTTATAATTAATGAAATACCTTCTTCAGTTCTCTTTTTTAAAACTTCTTGACATAAGCACCATAATGATGAATTATTTAATTTTTTTTCTTTTAAATCTAAATTAACATTCATATCAATCAATCTATTTGCAATTTGAATAGCTCCATCAAAATTTATATTTGATGATAAGTAATGCAATTCATTACATCCTTCATTTGAAATCACATTAATATCTGCATTATTATCTAAAAGATAATTAGCAATTTCAAATTTTCTACTAATTAATGATTTTTCAAGCAAGCTAACACCATTCTTATCTACTATATTTAATACTTCACCTATATTGTGCTTTTCTAATTTCATTTTTTCTTTAAATAATTTAAGATTTCCGAATTTAATTATAGTTCCATAATCTGCTTTATTAATATCCATAAGTTACTCCTTTTATTCATACTTATGCCCTCTATTAGTACTTGGTAGTTCAGGGCGATAATTGTCCGGATTTTTATACCATTCTAAAAATTCCTTTTTAGTAATTGTACCATCCATATACAGTTCATGCATTTCTGAATATTTCTCTCCTGGTATATGTCCCATATCCCATTGTCCATTTCTAGGTTTAGTTTTATCCCAAATAATTTCTTTTCCTGTTGGGTCATAAACTTTTCCTGTTAGAGGGTCTTTTGCATTTTCCCATACCTGGTCTACTTGTCCTTTTCCATATGATGGTCTATTTTTAGAATATGGTTTAGCTTCTCTTACCCCCTTAGTAACTTTCGCAAAGCTCGTATGTATCTCTTGTTGTACGTGAGTATCACGCATCGCGTTGATAGGTAAGCG
>NZ_JBISEP010000060.1:0-2021 GCF_044383835.1 Paraliobacillus sp. JSM ZJ581 | reverse complement strand
AGGAATTTTTTAAAATTACATTATTAATTTTCTGCAGGTCTTTGTATTTTTAAAAAGAGCAATTATGAAATTGATTCTAATGAATTAGAAAATGTAATAAAAAGCAATATTATTAAAGCAGAAAAAGCAAAGATTTATGAAGCGGAAAGTCCATTTGACTCAAATCCTGAATTAACAAAGGAATCAATAAAGGAACTTAAACAATTAAAAAATAACCTAATTAATGAGATTGGTAAGTATGAAGATGAAATAAAAAAACATGAAAAAAATTTAACTAATAGATTTTTTAGTTATAGAGGGTAGTAAAGAAACTATTGCAGTTGCTCTTTTTCTTCTGGCAAAACAATCCAATAACTGATAAAATTCTATGTAATAATACATAGGGGGTTATCGTTTGAAAAAGCTATTATTTATTATTGTTATGTTGTTGTTAATAAGTGCATGTGATACTAATGGGGGTGATAAAAACAAAAAAGTGAGCGGAGAGAATAATAAAGAAGTCAAAAGTGAAGAATCGGAAGATGAAAAAAACAAAGGTAGCGAGAAAGAGAAATTATCTAATGACGGAGATAAAATGTATGATCCAGAAATAGACGGAACTGTGGAATTGATGGGGACTAAAGAACCTAATGAAACGATTGATTTAGATCCGGTAAAGTTAAGGATACATACTATTAAAGTAATCAGGATGTTAAATGTTAAAGACCCTGATTTCTTAAATTACATTCAAGAATTCACTGATAAAAACACGATTGAATTCGTTCAAATTTTATATGAAATTGAAAATACAGAAGACATAAACGTAAGATTAAATTCACCTATTCGTGCAATTGTTTTAAATACAGGGGAACAAATAGAAACATTCGGAAATGATTTGGCTTATGATGATAACTATGCTAGGACACTATACGGTGAAGTAAAGAATGAATCGGCAGTCAGTATAGTTATTAAAGATTCCGACCCAAAAGATATTAATGAAATTAAAATTATCACAGGAAGAATTGACCACGGAGACACGGCAGAAACATTGGTAAATGAACAAACTATTACTTATAAATTAGATTAAAGGTAACTTAAAGACATCCCATTCGGATGTCTTTTTTCATGATCACAGAGCACATTCATAGGAACGCGCGGTTCCTGCTCTGTGATGATGGAGTGTTTTATTAAATTAGCAGGAATCTACTTCCTTT
The DNA here is from genome assembly GCF_044383835.1 of Paraliobacillus sp. JSM ZJ581. Lineage (NCBI taxonomy): Bacteria > Bacillati > Bacillota > Bacilli > Caryophanales > Bacillaceae > Paraliobacillus > Paraliobacillus sp. JSM ZJ581. The sequence goes on along the minus strand of NZ_JBISEP010000060.1, from coordinate 828 downwards.
TTTCTTCTGGCAAAACCAGTAGATTATAGTATAAACAATTGCATATTTTACAGATTTCTGGGATAATAGTGGTATTATTAGATTAGGAGTTGGTAACATTGGGTAAAGAGAAAGTCAAGAAACCATTCTATAAAAAATGGTGGGTCTGGTTAATCGCTATTATTTTAATTATAGCTGTAGTAACTGGTGGCGAAGAAGATTCAAAAGAAGCAGATGAAGCAGCAAGTACTGAAGAATCTGGTCAAGATAATACGGAATCTTCTGATGAAGAGGTTGAAAGTGATGATGACAAAGAAGAGCCAAAAGAAGAGGAAGCGAAAGACGACGTGCCAAGGGAACATCAAGCGGCATTAAATAAGGCAAAATCATACGCGGAAACGATGCACATGTCAAAAGCGGGTGTTTATGATCAATTAACATCAGAGCATGGGGAAAGCTTCCCTGAAGACGCAGCACAATATGCCATAGATAATATTGAAGTTGATTGGAAAGAAAATGCGTTGAAAAAGGCAGAGTCTTATGCAGATACGATGGATATGTCAAATGACGGTATTTACGATCAATTAATTTCAGAACACGGAGAAAAATTTACCGAAGAAGAAGCGCAGTATGCTGTAGATAATTTACCGAAATAATTTAACTAAACAAAAATAACTAATATTGTGTATCTAAGTCATGTCAATGCGACATGGCTTTTTATTATAAATAAAGGTTGTACAATAAATGACGTTGGTGAGTAAAAAAACTAACCAACGTCATTTTTAAATTCATGTTCTAAGTAATGATATAGTTTTTATTTGAATATCTATCAAAGACGAGGAATAATGT
>NZ_JBISEP010000005.1:0-142577 GCF_044383835.1 Paraliobacillus sp. JSM ZJ581 | reverse complement strand
AATATTTCACAAACTACTCCTTCCTTAAACGGGTGAATCTCCAACAGAGTGAATAGTACTATAAAGCATTTATGTGAATTTTGGGTGAGAACCAAAGTTGTCATCTATAAATTTATAGCGTCACCTTTTAATAAATACCAACTACACAGCTGTAAAAACAATAAGTTATTATTCATGATTAAAGTAATGCGGTACTTTATAAGATTTTAAAATCGATATCAATATAAAACCGGGCCTAGGAAGAAAAAATCTATCAGGCCCGAACCATTTTCTGTAATTCATTAATAATTAAATCACATAGATATTTCATTAAATTTTGTTAAGCAGATATTTTAAAAATTCAAACTAGGAAAAATTATCTACGTGCTCCACGGTACCAATTAAATTTCGTAGTATACTTGTCTCCCCATCTTATATCGTCCCAAACAGAACCTGTCACTTTACTATTATAGGCTGTTTTACTAAGTAAAGTTCTACCATTTCGTGAATATTTAAACGAAGTGGATTTATATTTCGAACGACTGTAATTCCATGCGGCACCATTATATTTAATTTGAAAAACTTCTACAGAAGACGCTCCACTAGAAGCATTCCCAAAAGATGCCGCAAACGCTGTATTTCCACCTAATACAATTGTGCCAACTACCAACATCGAGCAAATAAACTGTTTCGTTTTCTTTTTCATAAAAATACCTACCTCCAATTTTTGTTAACTGTTGTTAATCAGTTGAAAAAATTCAAAGGATATCCTTACTATAGATTCTCTCATAGGTTCTGTAAAATTTCACCGTAAATCCACCTGCTATTTTCCACAACCTATTTGCGGGTATCCTAGTATGACGAAGTATAAATATATTCATCACATTAACTGCTTAGATAATAGTCCAAATTCTTTCGCTTTTAATAGCGCTTCTGTTCTTGAACCAACTCCTAGCTTTAAAAAAATTTTGGTTAAATGATATTCAATCGTTCGTTGACTCATGCGCAAATCAATAGCGATGACTTTATTGGTTAAGCCGTTTGCAATTCCATCTAATATTTGCTGTTCTTTACTAGATAATGAAATATCTCCCAAGTTTTGTTTTCCTTCACTAGATGAAGGTTCTGTGTTAATCCTTCTCAGTTGTGTTAATAACTGTAGTGGAATGACTGCTTCATCTCTCATTGCACATCTAATTGCGATGATCAATTGTTCTTTCGTTGCTGTTTTACTAATTAATCCTGCAACTCCTGCCTCAATTAAAAAATTATAATGAGCTATTAAATCAAATCCTGAATAAATAAGAACTCTAGCTTCTGGGTCAACTTTTAGTATCATTTTGGTAAGTTCAATACCGTTTATTTCAGGCATGTATAAATCTATTAAATATATTTCAAAATTATCATTTTTAATAATTTCCATGGCCTCATTAACAACTGTGACAACCCTTGCTTTTATATCAGTTTCTGTCTCTATAATCGTTTTAGTTCCCTGTCCTACAGACGGGTGATCGTCGACAATTAGTACATTAATCATAGCCAACATCTCCTGTGTTAATTTTAATTATCACCTGTGTTCCTTTTCCTAGAGCAGAGCTAATATCCACTCTTCCATCTATGCTTTTTATTCTTTCTCTAATACCCAAAATGCCCATTGTATCAAAAGAATGTTTTAGCTTTTCCCTATCAAATCCTTGACCATTATCAGTATACTTCATTGTTAATACCTGATTATTTTCTTGAAGGGATAAAGAAACTTCAGAAGCTAAGGAATGCTTCACTGCATTGTTTAAAAGCTCTTGTACTACACGATATAACATTAGCTCATATTCTTTATTAAATAGTTGAATGGAGTAATCAAGCTCAGATTTCAATACAAAATTCGCTCGTAAATTTGTCTGATCAATTAAATTTTTAATGGATTCAATAATGCCTAGTTCATTTAAAAAAGGAGGTCGAAGGTCATGACAAGTTTCTCTAATTAAATGAATATTATCGATAATTTTTTCTCTGAGATTGCATATATCGTTTTTTATAGCAGTATCTGTAACTCTATTATTTAAAGCTTCAAAATCTCTTAAAATCTGTAATTGTTCTTGAAGTACTGTATCATGTAAATCAATTGATAAATTTTTTCTTTCCTTTTCAGATAAAAAGAACATTAATCTAGATAGCCAAGGAGGATAATTCGAACTTTCTATTTCCAATTCGTTCTTATAATCCTCAATCTTCTCAACTAAGCGCTCAATTAACCGAAAATTCTCAAGTAGAATACTTGAAAAATAGACTAATGTTTCAATCCATATTTTTTCTTGAATATTTAAATTTGCTTTAGATTTCTTCATACCAAAAAATATTATGCGTTTATTATTGGAATTTTCACTAATAACTATTCCAAAACCGTCTACCATTTCTATTAAAGAGCCAGCTTGATAATTATCCCACCTCATACTTTCTACATATTCTACAAGAGACATCGGATAATTATTTCGGTGCTCAATAGACCATTTTTTTTTATTAACATCCGTAACTACTTCAATATATAGAACTTTTTTTACCATCAGTATATTTCTGATTTCATTTTTGAGGCTAGAAATTAAACTATCTACTTTTGTTTCATGTTTTGCCTTTTGAAAGAAAGTATATAAACTCGTTTCAAATTTGTTTTTTGGAGCCAATAAATGATGTTTCATTTTATAGTCTAGATATTCTTTGATATATAAGAGTAGGATGGTACCTGTAAATATAAGAAATAAAATAATCATAGCTAAACCAGATAAAAGGTCAATATTAAGAATTAGACATAAACATAACAGGCTGATAATAGAAAACGGGAATGATAGTAAAGCATAGTATCGTAACTTATTCAATAAAAACTCAATATCAAATAACTTCTCTGCTTGATATAAATAAATAAATGTTATGGGAATGATAATTAAGAAAATAGACGCAATTTTAGCTGGAACTAGCTCGTTTTTAAAGAAAATTTTAGGAATTGTATATAAACTGATGAAAGGACTAAAGCCCAAAAATAAAGCAACCCAAAGAATTTTTAAAACATTACTTTTTTCAGTGTTTTTGTATGTAAAATAAAATTGTATCAGATGAAAAAATAAATGACCGATTAAGGATAGAAGAAAAAGTAATTGGATGGTCACAAAATTAACATTAAAATTATAAAATAAAAGATTACCAATCATCAGTGCTAAAATAATAAAATAGGTTATATATATGGTTACGATTGATCTATTTTTTATAAACGTGACATTAAAATTTAATAATAAATAACCTTTAATAAAATGAATAAATAAAATTAGAGAACCTGGTAATGTAATGGTATTCAATATTGTTCCAATAATATCACCGCGTGTAGACCCAGACGAACTCAGATAACTAATTCCTAAGGACAATAAAAAATAGATTAGAATGATTGACAATTTGTCTTTTTCTTTATTTCGGTATAGAAACATACTTAATACTATAGTCATAAGGATAAATAAAAACGGTAAGATAGAATACACTACTTGCTGTGCATTCAAATAACTATACGAGGTAAAAAGTGTTTGAACGGCTTCATTTTTATCTCGTATAGTTATCGTTTTTGTCTTCTCTACCCTGTCAAAAAAAACTACGGTAGAATGTTGTTCTGGTTTTTTACCATCAACAAATTCCAATATATCCCCTTTTTCTATCGATTGGGTGGACGCCCAGCTGTTTTCACGTACTTTCGTTACCACCCAATGATTGTTTTCTTTTTCCACCTCCATGCCTATCAACGGAAACTCTATAACCATCACAACAAAATAGTACACTACACCAAATGTGAATAGTATTGGAAGCAAGCTAAATAGGTTCGTTTTTTTAGACTTTTTCATTTTAACTCCTTGAAAGATGAATTAATATTTTATATTCATACTATTATTGCCAATAAAAAGTATTCTGCTTGTCTTTCTGGTTAAAAAATACATTCAAAATCGCTTCCCAACCCCAATTAGACTTACTTTCTCTTCTTTTACTTATCCCAACACATCAGCGTTAGGTATCAAAAAACGAACCATATTTTGCATTTTTATTTTCCTCCTGAAATTTATTAGTTAATAAATATATTTGGATAGCAAATTAATATGGTATTGATTAAAATTAAGTTTTTTTAGTTCATTTATTATTTTATTTTGGTATAATTTTTTAATTAATTCTGTATACATTATAGCGCCTGTTTCAACAATTTTTTTAATATTTCACTTCTTTCAATATGTTCAGCGTAATGCTCATGCACAAAATCGAGTTCTTCATCTTTATTATTCAATAAGTAACTGATAGGGAGTGTGAATTTACAATTTATTAAGTCATTCTTTTCCTTCCATTCTTTAAGATCTGCTAAAACGTTATTGATTTCCCTAACCATTCCCATATATTTAGTATAAGTCTCTACAGCAATTGGATAATCTTCATCTGCTAAAACAGAACCTATTAAACAAGATGGTCATTTGGTATTAGCTTTAATACTTTATAAAATAAGTTAAAAATTAATGAATCTTCCTTACTGCATTTCATGGTGGTTGTATTGTCCTTTCTTCTAATACCTATCAAACAAGTGTATGACAAGCAGATAATCAAAATTGTATAGTTTACTAAGGTCATCAACAACTGAAATCAGGTCCAAAGGTTAGTATTCTTCCTAAAGCGTATTGTAAATAGATCAGTTGATCAAAAAACCATAAATAATTCTGAACTTCATCCCATATAATTTCTCCACCAAGAATAATCCACCCAAGATACTGATCTATCATTAGCAATTCTTCACCTTTTGGTTCTCCTGGGAATTTGACAATCCATGGTGAAATGATTGATGTCCCTACGTAAACAATTGTAATTAAAACAACCGGAATTAAGAAGTTTGAAATTATACCTTTACCCTTTAAACAATTGCTTATCTTTATTACATAATACCGCATTATAGTAACCGTTAGAGAAATTAAAGCATATAACAAACATCCCCCAAAAATTCTATAGCCAAATAGAAAAAAGATGTTGGAAAAACAAGCAAGATACCTAATAGCTTAAAATTACTCCACATTTGAATCCATCTAACCTTAGCTTTCCAATATATCCATGACTTTAATTGAGTCCATAACTCCATTTACTTCCCCCACCATAATAAGTTGAAAGGGAATTTTATCCCCCTTTCAACTTCAAAGATTATAGTCTTAGTACTATGTTGTAGCTCTCCATCCAAATCGAGAAAAATAGTTCAAAATACGAAAAGCTGTTATAGAACTAAGCGCTACAGTACCAGCAATTATAGCTGCAAAAATTGTTCCGCCAAGCCGATTTTAAAATGATACTATAATACATATGTCGAAATGTCTAATTATATACTATAATACCAAAAATTGTTTTAAAATTCTAGTAACTAGTTGAAACTCCACTAAATATTTACTATTTAAACTAAGTGGAGCATAAATGAGGGAGTTGTTTTAGAAATCTCTATCATTTTAATTCCCTTAAATATCTCTATATCCTTAACACTGTTACAGTTGGTAATCCTCAAACTGAAGGGATAAAATAAATACTAACGGTTAATGGAATTGCTTCTCCACTGGAGCAACATTCCATACATATCGATCAGTAAAAAGAAATGGATAAAGTATTTGTTAAAGTAGGAGGAAAGGAATAAAAAGGGTAGCAGTTGTTTTCTTACAATAATGAAGAGATCGATAGACAATGAGAACAAAATAATGTAAAAATTGATAAAGTATTAAAATAAATAACAAAGATCATGGAAAAAAATATTCAACTCTCTGATTTAGAACAGTTGAAAACAGAAAAAGAGATTTAAATCTTGGTTATACAGAAAATGACATTGATGAGTAAAAACTCACTAACGTCATTTTTTCATTCTATGTTTCAAATTAATCGTGTAATTTCTATTCCAACATTATTAAATGTATGACAGAATGATACTTGAACCGCAGAAATAAACTCGTTTCCAGATCGATGAATCAAGCACTTGTGCCCATTATGTATCGGTTTAAGAGATCTAATGGAGAAGATTTTAAAAAATACTGACACCTAAAAGCCTGTTGGAAGCTATTACTTAAAAGAGATACCGAACTATTTCATACACCTTACAACTATTATCGTTTATTTGGTTAACGCTTAGAAGCATTTATAATTTTTCAGACAAAAAGTCTTTCATTCGTTTTAAAGCATTGTTATACTCAATGTTATTTGCTAGCTCTGGATAAAATTCATTATCAAGTGTAGATTTTACAAGTTTTTTTCTTGTTTCCATTTGTAGAGAAGCATCCAGTTTCAATTTAACATTACTAAACAATGAATGTGAACTAAAGTCATAAGGGAAATCAATCAAACGCTTAACAAATTGATAATACCATTTTGCACTCTCTGTATATTGTCCGTCAGAGAGATATATCATAGCTATCGCATGGCTAGAGTAATCAAGGTTATTCTCAAAAATCTTGTGAAGTTTATGAGATAGCTCATAATATTGTAATGCTCTAGTTTGATTACTTTCTTTTAACGATTTCCCCATGAAGTCTAGTAAGAAACAGACTTTATTAACTGTTTCGAATAGCTGAAAACTTCCATATTCAATAATTTCTTTCTTTTTATTTTGTTCTTGCAATACCGCTAAATACAATGGAGACGTATCAAGTTGTTGTGTCGAGATTTGTTCTAGTAATGATTCGGTCTTAGAAAATTCTTCTAACATTAGATATACCTGTGCTTGAATAAAAAGGGATTGTTCTCTAATTTCAGGATTTGAACTAAGTTCTAATGCTTGAAGTAATTGTAACGCGTTTTCTAAACGAATTTTAATTTTGTCTTCATCACTTAGCTCATCATATCTAGCAAATAAAACTAATTTACTAGCAATTGATAATTTAAGATTTTCTGAATTTGGATATTCAACGATATACTTTTCTGCAATTTCCTGAGTTGCTTCATAGGAAGATGAAACAAATCGCTTATCTAGTTCAGCTGTTATTTCTCGATACTTCTCATCAGATAACGCTTTACTAAAACTAAGTAAAGTGTTTAAGTCGGTATTCAAAGCTCTTGCTAACGGACTTAAAATCGATATGTCTGGAAAAGATGTTCCGGATTCCCATTTACTTACGGCACTTGTACTAACTCCCGTCAAAGTAGCTAACTTTTCTTGTGTTAAACCCATGGCTTTTCTTAATTGGCTGATGTTTGTTGATATACTCTTCATTAGAAGTGCCTCCTACATTAATCTTATCATCAGCTCAGTATTTTACAACGGAGGGGTGTTCAACCTATAGCCAAATAAACTTGAACAATAGGAACAAATAATATATCTACTATATCTAATTTCTAAAAAACAATCGACGTATCAAAACTTTTTTATGAGCAGTGAATTGATTGGTTTTTCCCTTAACAAAGAGTAATAAGTCTAATGTTCATACGAATATCGAGATTTTCATACCATTTTTCACGAGAAAAAACGTAGATCTAATCGTTACTAATTAGGTCTACGTTTTCATTATTCACCATATACTTCCATTTATACTACTAGCGCTTATTACATCTTAACAAATCGAATTTTATCACCATTTTTAATACAATCTACAATAGGAATATAAGCGTCTGCAATTTGGCCGATAACATTCACGCGTTCATCTCTGATGTGATTTTCACGCATGATTTGTATCTCTCCAGAATAACGTTTATATCTCTTATTATCTATTGTAATGGTTCCTCTAAAACGATCGAAGCATTGATGTGGTTCAATTATTTCACCTTGACTTGCGTATTCCCTTGATTCTTGCAATCGCATGAGACTTTTTGGAGAATCAATTCTAATTGTAAATACTTGATTGTATAGATGACTGTTTTCTTCTTCAAATGTAACTGGGATTGTTATTATTTCACCGCTTCGATACGCTTCTATCATTTGCAGCTGTTCGTTTGAAAGTAGCACATCACCTATAAATACTTGATTCACTACACTATTTTTGATTAAATCAAGATACGCAACATACGGTGGACAATTTCGATGTTTTTCTAATGTTGGTAAGCCCTCATATATAGGGCCGCGCAATGCTGCATCTCCCGGAATAAAAGCAATAAGATTTACAGATTGCTTTTGTGAAACAATTTGATTTATTGACTGAAATAAGTCGAGATCTAAACCTGTTTCAGGCCTAGGATAAAAATTGTGCATAGCATATAATTCATTAGCCTCTACTAAATAAGGGTCAGTTATATCAATCGTAGAAGCATTTAATGCTATTGGAGTTGTTTGCGCAAACTGCTTAAGCTCTTGTTTACTAAAGCCATAATCAAGTCGTAAAACAGAAACATATAGCTCTTTCATCAGACTTAAAACATCCGCAACACCAAATATCCTTAATGTTTTTGGCGACACATCTGCTATAATCTGAAAATCATGTTGATGTAACCACAAACACATTTCTCTTGCCTTTGATACATAGTTTGTATCAACCTCTTCTTCAATGTGAAATGAAGTAAAGACATAACTGTTTGTACCTTTTACCTCCTTCAACATTGGTATTTGTTTTTCAAAAGTTGATACATACACTGAGAACCCGAGCGGTTTAAGCATTCGCTACATCCTCACCTTTGATAAATAATCGTGTAATAATAAAACCACCAATATAAGAAATAAAAATACCTATAACGTAATGAATCATTTTATCCGCCTGCATTAGAGGAACAGCAACAAGTCCTGAAGGCCCCCAAGCATTTGCCATTACTTGCGCCATCATTACATACGCTCCTCCAAAACCTGCACCTAGTCCTGCAGTAATAAACGGTTTTCCTAATGGTAATGTAACCCCGTAAATTAAAGGTTCACCAATCCCTAGAATTCCAGCTGGTAACGCACCTGCGACTACTTGCTTCATACGTTGATTACCAACTTTTTTACTAATAAGATAAATTGCGATCGAAGCACCGACCTGACCTGCGCCTGCCATTGCCAAAACTGGAAATAATGAAACGCCGCCTAGTACTTCTAATTGGATTGCATAAATTGGAATTAATCCATGATGAAGACCGAGTAACACCATTGGCAAGAAAGCTGCTGCTAAAATATATCCAGAAATGATACTTACTATCGTATTATCAGAACCGATAATTACACTTAATCCACTTACAAGCCAATCAGAGAAGATACCTGATACAGGCATAATGACAAATACGAATAAAGCGACTGTGATAAGAAGTGTTAAAACTGGAGTAACAATTAGATCTAGTACATCTGGTATCCGTTTGCGTAGCGCTTTTTCTATCTTCGCTAAAATGAACACACCAAATATAACACCGATGATACCACCTTTTCCTGTGGTTAAAATGGAATTTAGTGGTTGTTCTGCATCATAAAGGCCAAAAAGACTAGAAAGCTCGATAAGTGGGGAAGCGATTGAAATTGCCCCAACCATTCCACCTAATGCCTCCGTTGCGCCAAATCGTTTCGCTGCATTTATCCCAGTGAAAATTGCAAAATAACCTAAGAAACCTGTTCCAATTAGAGAAAATAGTAATCGTGTTGCTTCCCAAAATTCTCCTGTTAGCGTTCCTTCTCCTTGTAATGTGCCAATCAATCCACTAAAGCCATTAAAAATACCAGCTGCTATAATAGCAGGAATCATCGGAATAAAAATTCCAGAAATTGTTTCGAGTGCAGCTTTTAGTTTTCCTTTTTTCTGTTTTTGTTTTATAGATTCCTTATTTTCCTGCCAATTACCTGTTACTTTTTGATCTCCATCACTCATTGGCGCTTGATCCTCAGATATGTTATATCGTTCCAGCAACAAATCAGCTAGCTTTTTAGCTTTTCCAGGACCTACAACAATTTGAATGGTTTCAGCTTCAACAACACCCATCACACCATCTAATTGCTTTAAACTTTCAATATTCACCTTTTTCTCATCTCGCACACGAATTCGTAAACGTGTCATACAATTCGTTGCTGCTTGAATATTCCCTTCTTCTCCAACTCGTTTAACAATTTCATCAATTAATTGTTCATTTTGTTTTGACATAATATCCACTCTCCTATCTTTTTATTGTAATGTCTTTCTGATATGTCCATTTGCCCTCGTAAGACTTGCTTTAGCCGTTGCTGCATTACATCCCAATAGAATCATGGTAATCGCCAACTTCACATTCCCATCACTCTCCTTTAATTTGAGCTCTGCTGTCTCTATATCTACATCTGTAGCAGCCATCACAATACGTAATGCTCTTGTTTCTAATTTTTGATTGGAAGTTTTTAAATCAACCATTAAATTTTTATATACTTTGCCAATTCCAACCATAGAAATAGTAGAAAGCATATTTAAAATTAACTTTTGAGCAGTCGCAGCTTTTAATCTGGTAGAACCTGATAAAACTTCTGGTCCTGTTACGACTTCAATAGGAATATTTGCAACTTCTCCAATTTGAGAGTTTTGATTACAAGCAATAGCAACCGTTTGTGCACCTATAGCATTCGCATAATTTAAGGCGCCAATGACATACGGCGTACGTCCACTAGCCGCTAACCCAACAACAATGTCATTTTCATTTATCTCTAAATCTTTAAGATCTTGCTCAGCCAAAGACATATTATCTTCTGCACCTTCTACTGCTTTAGTAAATGCTTTCTCTCCACCAGCTATGAGACCAACCACCATCTCATGCGGAGTCCCAAATGTTGGTGGGCATTCAGCTGCATCAAGTACACCTAACCTACCGCTTGTACCAGCTCCAACGTAAATTAACCTACCTTCATTTTCAAAAGATGAAATAATACCTTTCACTGCTTGTTCAATATTTGGTAGCGCAGATTCAATTGCTTTGGCAACCTGCTGATCTTCTTGGTTCATAACTGTCAACGCTTCTATTATAGACATTTGGTCAAGATTTAATGTCCTTGTATTCTGCTGTTCTGTTGTCATTTTATCTAGGTTAATCATTTGGATTAGACCCCTTTCTTATCTGATTCTTTTCTAAAATTTTTATTGATTTTTCATACTGCATATTTACATATGATGTATATAAAATATCTACTAAATTCAATTGAGATATACGTGAGGACATCGCCCCGCTTCGGAAAGCGTATTCATTTGCTGCAACAAATAACTTGTAGTCAGTTAATTCAGAAATAGTTGAGTTTCCATACTTCGTTATAGAAATGAGCCTTGCTTGATTTTCTTTCACTGTTTTTGCGCATTGAACCATTTCTTGTGTTTCTCCTGAATAGGAAATCACTATTCCAATGTCATTTGATGTCATATTCCTAGCCATTAGTAATTGTGTGTGCCAATCTTCTGCTACATAGACCATTTTGTTAATTCGAGTAAATTTAAGTTGTGCATCCTTTGCAACAATTAATGAAGCACCTATCCCAAACAAAACCAGCTTTTCACAATCATGGATTAATTCAACACAATCGCCTATGACATCATAATCAAGCAAACTCGCCGTCTCTTCTAATGATAGAATGTTCTTATTTGTTACTTTATCAATTACTTCTTTAACACTATCAGCTTGGGTTACATCAGCAATCTTTTTATTTTTATAATTTTTCCTTACCGCTTGTTCGTATACTAATGATTTGGAAAATTCCTTATACCCAGTAAAACCATTCTTTTTACAAAGTCGAATAATGGAAGATGGTGAAGAAAAAGTTTGTTCTGCTAACTGATAAATCGTAAGTTTTGAAGCTTCTTCTGGATACTTTAAAATATATGAAATAATCCCCTGCTCTGTTGTACTTGCCTGATCAATATACTCCTTTAATCGAATTGTTGCGATTTTCACTCGAGTGATCCCCCTTGTTACATTTTCATCATAATAACCTCGAAACTTAGTGTCAACAAAATAGATAATTTACGAAACATTGTACCATATATTGAAATTTTTCAACGTTTTTTTATTAATCACATGAAACTTTCACCTTTTTATTAAAGTAATTTAATGTTCTTTAGCTACTATGTTAATCTTCACTACATCCATGCTATGATTCAGCTACCATTTCACACCTTTAACACGAAGGCAAAGGAGATTAAGACAAGATATAAAGCAACGAATGAAAAGCAGATGAGCATCCTTAACACACTTATTATGGATGCTCATCTGCTTTTCATTCGTATAAATAATTTAGCAGTTAATAGATGCGATACGCCTGAAAAATAAAAAACTTTTCTCCGTGTAATAGATTTTTTGTCCAATGAGAACAACACAAACTGAAATTCCATTTATTAAGCGGGTATTTAAGAGAAAATGAACGCAACGGCACAGCCCCCTACAGTTAGATTTTTCACTCTAATTGTAGGGGGCTGTATCAACATTACGTTTATTTTTGCACAATGATTAATTTATATTATTAAGCAAGTTGGCCATCTCAATTGCAGATACAGCTGCTTCTGCACCTTTATTTCCTGCCTTCGTACCAGCTCGTTCAATTGCTTGTTCAATCGTTTCTGTTGTGAGCACACCAAATATCACTGGTAAATCAGCATCCAACGCTACTTTTGACACACCTTTTGAAACTTCTGCACAGACATAATCAAAGTGAGGTGTAGCACCTCTAATGACCGTGCCTAAAGTAACAACTGCATCATATTTTCCTGAGGAAGTCATTCGTTTTGCGACTAATGGTATTTCAAAAGCTCCTGGAACCCATGCAATTGTTATATTTTCTTCCATAACGCCATGACGACGTAGTGTATCTTCTGCTCCACCTAATAGCTTGCTTGTAATAAATGCATTAAATCGTGCTACAACAATCCCAATTTTTAAACCTGTTCCTACTAAATTACCTTCAATTATTTTTGCCATGTTCAACTTCTCTCCTTACCCTTTTAATAAATGTCCTAATTTTGATTTCTTTGTACTTAAATATTTTTCATTATCTTTATTTGGTGGAATCTGAATTTCTTTTCGTTTCACAACATCGATTCCATACTCGGTCATACTAGCAATTTTTCTCGGATTATTTGTTAGTAATATTAACTGCTTTACTCCGATGTCTCTTAACATTTGTGCACTAATCGAATAATCACGTAAATCATCAGGAAATCCTAACTGATGATTGGCTTCAACAGTATCATATCCCTCTTCTTGCAATTGATAGGCTCTAAGTTTATTTAACAAACCAATGCCTCTTCCTTCTTGTCGCATATAAATTAATACACCTTTACCTGTTGCATCTATTTCAGTCAATGCTTTTTCTAATTGAGGACCGCAATCACAACGCTGTGATCCAAATACATCTCCAGTTAAGCATTCGGAATGAATGCGTACCAAAGGCGTATCATCTGGTGCTACATCTCCTTTTACTAACGCCAAATGCTCTTTTTTTGTCCATTTTTCAGTGTAAGCAATTAATTTAAAATCACCGTAACTAGTTGGTAATTTTATTTCAACTTCTTTTTGAATTAATGTATCAAATTTTTTCCGATAAGCAATCAGATCCTGAATAGAGATAATTGGCATACTTTCTTGTTTAGCTATTTTTTTAAGTGTAGGTAAACGTGCCATTGTCCCATCTTCTTGCATAATTTCACAAATAACTCCTGCTGGATAAGAGTCTGCTAAGCGCGCTAGATCAACTGCAGCTTCTGTATGCCCCGCCCGTTCTAATACACCTGCATCTTTTGCAATCAGTGGAAATACATGCCCTGGCCGTTTAAAATCTGTTGCTATAGATTGTGGGTCAATTAATTTTTGAATCGTTGATGATCGTTCATATGCACTAATCCCAGTATGTGCATCTTTATAGTCGACACTAACCGTAAATGCCGTACCGTGTAAATCGGTATTCCGAGTAACCATATCCTCTAACCCTAGCTTACTAGCCGATTCCTTCATTATTGGCGTGCAAATTAACCCACGTCCTTCTTTTGCCATATAGTTAATCACTTCAGGAGTTGCATGTTCTGCCAAAGCAACAAAATCTCCTTCATTTTCTCTATTCTCATCATCAACAACAATAATTACTTTCCCTTTTTTTAATGCTGTTAAGGCCTCTGGTATCGTGTTTAACATAACTGTTTCCTCCTAATCAATGAACCCATGATCTCTTAAAACATGTTTAGTAATTTGACTAGTCTGTTTGTTTCCTGCGTTATTTCTTATCAAATTTTCCATATACTTCGCTAACATGTCGTACTCTAAGTTAACTAGATCGCCTTGTCGTTTCTCACCTAAAATCGTCTTCTTTTGTGTTTCAGGGATTAAGGAGATAACAAAATAGTCTTTTTCCACGTCAAAAATAGTTAAAGATGTGCCATCTACGGTAACAGAGCCTTTTGACATCAAATACTTCATATCCTTTTTATCTACTTTAATTGAGAAATATCGTGCATTTGCTTCCGTCCATATTTTTGAAACCTTCCCTACCTTATCAACATGACCTGATACAAAATGTCCACCAAATCGACCATTTGCGTGCATGGCTCTTTCTAAGTTGACATCCGTACCTACGTGAACTTGTGATAAAGATGAAAATCGAAACGTTTCCGGCATCACATCAACAGTAAATTGATCGGAAAGAAATGAAGTAACAGTCAAGCATACACCATTTACAGCTATACTATCGCCAACTTTCACATCCGAAAGAATCGTCTTCGCTTGAATGACTAGACTTAAACTATTTGCTTGTTGTTTTACAGATAAAATCGTTCCTTTTTCCTCAACAATTCCGGTAAACACTTACTCCGCCTCCTGTTTTGGATGAGCAATTACTTTTATATCTAACCCAATCTGTTTTATTGAATCAATAATCAACTCTTGTGCGTCCACCATCTTGTCTGGTGATTCTCCAGTAACTGTCGTATATGCGTCTGATCCACCTAATAGTTTTGGAGCAATATACCAATGACAGGATTGAAATAATTTTCCAGATAGAAATGAACCGTGTAACGTACTCCCTCCTTCCACATATAAAGATTGAACCCCCATTTCACCAAGCTGATCTAAAATCGCTGTCAATTGAATGATGGGTGTCGCTTGCTGTAATAGTTTCACGTGAGGAAATGTATTTTGAAATGCGTTAGTTTTTGCTTTACTTCCACACACAATCCATGTAGGTGCTTGGTGATCACGTAGAAGATTACTTGCGTGATTTATCGATAAATGGGTATCTAAAACAATACGAATGGGATTTATTCCACCTTGGGGTAGTCTAGTGGTTAACTGCGGGTTATCTTGTTGAATCGTGTTGACACCGACCATAATAGCATCATGGATAGAACGCTCACTATGAACATCAAGCCTTGCTTCTTTAGAGGTAATCCACTTACTATCGCCTGTTTTGGTTGCGGTTTTACCGTCTAACGTCATAGCTGCTTTTAAAGTTACATATGGTCGTTTATATGTCACGTAATGAAAAAAATGTTTATTTATCTCTAACGCTCTTGCTTCCTTCATTCCAACTTCTACTGCAATTCCTGCCTGCTTTAATTTTGCAATCCCTTTACCTGCTACTTTGGGATTCGGGTCAACACAAGCAATATATACTTTTTTCACATGACGATCGATTAATAAGTCTGCACACGGAGGTGTTTTTCCATCATGTGCACAAGGCTCTAAGGTTACATATACCTCTGCACCTTCTGCTTTTCCCCCCGCTTGATCGATTGCAATCACTTCTGCATGGGCATGACCAGCTTGCAAATGGCTCCCCATACCTACAATACGTCCATCTTTAACAACTACTGCACCAACTGATGGATTAGGACTTGTTTGTCCCATTGTACTCTCTGCTAGCGATAACGCAATGTCCATGTAATTTTCCTTGTTCATATGCATCCACTCCTTTGTTGTGGAAGCATAGAAAAACCCCAGATCAGTTGATTCTGGGGCTTTATTAGCGTCAATAAATAAACATATCTTATTAGCTATGTTTGTTCGTCATTCCTTTTCCCATCCAGACTTTCACTGTCGGCTTTGGATTTTCACCAAATCCACCTTCACACATATGTGCTCCGGGTCACGGACTTAAGATAGTTACACCATCTATCACCGTCGGTCGGGAATTACACCCTACCCCAAAGGAATTACCTATTCGATTGTTCACAGTTTAACATAGTTAATTCAGATACTCAAGTGTTTTTCTTTTGCATATCTATGCACTTCTGTTTTTTCTTGTACATTGAATCGCCTTATAATAGCTAAACCTAACTGTTGTAAATAAGACAAATCCAAGTACTGCACCTAGTGTATTAAAAAACAAATCATCTACAGTCGCCAATCGCGTTGGTGTGAAAAATGTTTGGGTTAACTCTATCGTTAATGAGGAAGAAAAGCCCATTAACAAAACAATAAATAAATGTCTTGTATGTTTAAATAAATATGGAACAAAAATACCGAGCGGGACGAATAATAATACATTCCCTAGAGAATATAACAATTGATACATTAGATACCCATCTGCCATATGAAGTAAATTATAAAAAAGATTGATATCAAAACTAATTGCGCCTTCTTTTGCTAGTTCATTAGTGAAATAAAATGGCTCCATAGTTAAATAAATCACTGATAGTAAATAGACAAAAAACAGATTTATAATTACTTCTCTAAAAAACCGAAATTTTCCTTTATGAGATAAATATCGGTTTCCTCTATACCATAACCATAACAATGTCAATATCGAGTAGATGACGGTGGGATCAAGACTAATCATTTGTTAAATCCTTTCTTAACTTTCATTCATTATATCCATATCTATGTAAACAAACTACTTGTCCATTCTAGTTTTTTTTATTCTAGTACAGTTTTAACCATTTAGTTACCTTCACTAAAGCGTGTTTATATCATTCGTGTGTGAACATAAATTATTGACTTTCATCATGTGAATCTTACTATAGTCGGCATAGCTATTTTTTTCAAAAATAAATGCAGCATACCTCATAAAATAGGTATGCTGTAAAGTGAGCGATTTAATCTTCTCCTATAATACGAACTTCTCGTTCCAGTTCAACACCAAATTTTTCTTTGACGGTTCGCTGCACCATCTCTATTACAGCAATATAGTCGGATGCCGTCGCATTATTTTTATTGACAATAAAACCAGCATGTTTAGTTGAAACCTCTGCACCACCAACACCTTTTCCTTGTAAATCACTATCCTGAATAAGCTTTCCAGCGAAATAGCCTGGTGGTCGTTTAAATACACTGCCACATGACGGGTACTCTAACGGCTGCTTGGACTCTCTTTTATACGTTAGGTCATCCATCACTGCTTTAATTTCCTTCTCTTCTCCGGGCTGTAACCGGAAATGCGCTTCTAGTACAATATATCCTTTTTCAGGAATATTACTAGACCGATAACTTAAATCTAATTCGGATGCATCAAGTGTTAATAACGTACCACTCCGATCAACAACAACCGCTTTCTCTAAGCAATCTTTAACTTCTCCTCCATAAGCACCTGCATTCATATACAAAGCGCCTCCGACTGTCCCTGGAATACCGCAGGCAAATTCAAGACCTGTTAATTTTTCATCTAATGCACGATAAGATACGTCAATAATACGTGCACCACTCTCAGCAATGAGTAAATCTCCATCACGACGGATGCTAATAAAGCGTTTCGGACTCATCACAATACCACGAATCCCACCATCACGTACAATCAAATTTGATCCATTCCCCAATAAGGTAAACGGAATTTTCGTCTTATTCGCATAACGAATAATCGCTTGCACTTCTTCTATACTAGCTGGTGTAACAAAGAAATCTGCTTTCCCACCTAGTTTTGTATACAAATAATTTCTTAACGGTTCATTTATTAAAATATTTTCTTTAGCCGTGAGTTGGTTTAATTCTTGTAAAACAATAGACATTTGCTCCATAATTATCATCCTTTAAACTGTCATAATGACACATGTCATAAACTACACAACCTAAATTATAGCAGGAGACTAGCCTATTAGCCAACATAGATTTTCGGAAATTTTTGTATGTATATGTCAGATCACTTTTGCTCCAAGTGTACTAGTGAAATGCGCAAGTGCCCATTCATGTCCTGGTTGATTAAAGCTAGCAACTGCATCTTTATGAATCACAATGTTAAATCCTTTATTGTAGGCATCCACCGCTGTATGTAAAACACAAATATCTGTACACACACCAATGATATGCAGTTCTTCAATTCTCCGTTCTCTAAGTTTTATTTCTAGATCAGTTCCAGCAAATGCGCTGTAACGTGTCTTATTCATATAATAAACATGTGATTTTTCCTCTATTTGTTTGTATAACGTATGCAATTGCCCATAAAGCTGTCTTCCTTTAGTCCCTTCTATATTATGAGGTGGAAACAATTTTGCCTCAGGATGATAGTTATCCGTTTTCTCATGTTTATCAATAGCAAATACGATAAAATCCCCAGATGCCACAAATTGTTTTGTAATAGCGATCACCTGATCTTCAATTACTTGACCTGGTTCTCCACAAGTTAACTTTCCGTCTTCTGCAACAAAATCATTCGTATAATCCACATGAATCAAAGCACGCTTTGCCATTTTATTCACTCCTATGATCATATTGTAAACCATCTAAAATAAATTGTATCACATGTTCAATCTCTTGTTCCTCATTTATTATAGACTCCGTCATGAAAATATAACGATGTAATATAAATCCCAATATAGTCGATAGTATAAACCGAAGACTTGTATCTACTGGAAAATCCTTCAACTTTCCTTTTTGCTGTAAGCTTTCCACCCTTTCTTTCACATTTGGATAAACTTTTAGTAGAAATGTTTGTTTAAACGTTTGTTGTATTTCTGGATGAAAAGCTATTTCTTGAAGAATGATTCGAATCATTGAAACATTTTTCTTTACAAATCTTACTCGATTGTATATAAATGTACGTAATAGCTCCTCTAAATCAATCTTGTCTGGATCAAACACTTCTTTTATCATTTGATCAGCAAAATAAGGAACTGCCAACTTCAAAATACCTGGTTTAACAATTGCCATTAATAAATCTTTTTTCGAAGGATAATGACGAAAGATAGTACCTTCCGCAACACCTGCCTGTTTAGCAATTTCGCTAGTAGATGTTGCTG
The DNA here is from genome assembly GCF_044383835.1 of Paraliobacillus sp. JSM ZJ581. Lineage (NCBI taxonomy): Bacteria > Bacillati > Bacillota > Bacilli > Caryophanales > Bacillaceae > Paraliobacillus > Paraliobacillus sp. JSM ZJ581. Next base: position 123,525 of record NZ_JBISEP010000005.1, on the reverse strand, counting down.
CATATCCATTTTCAGCAAAGTTTTCAATTGCCTTAGTTAAAATAGCCGCCTTCTTTTCTGTTAATTTAACTGGTTCTCCGTCCACTTCTAATAATTGTTGAATATAACCTTTGTCCATTATTGTTTTCACCCTTATTTACGATATACTATCAGTGTAACTAGGTTGAGGATAAAAAATAAGCTGGAAAATCCAAGCAAAATGAATAGATCTAAGCTAACCTCACCAAAGCCATTTTCTTTAATCATAACATCTGTTAGTGCAGAGGCACCATATTTAATTGGCATGACTCGACCAATTCCTTCTACCCATGCAGGTGCATTATCTAATGAAAACAACCCTGAAAAAAATGCTTGCGGAACAATAACAATCGGAATGAATTGCATCATTTGAAATTCATTTTTGGCAAAAGTCGATAGAAGCATTCCTAAAGTTAGTGCTGTTAATGCAAGCAGCAACGTAATAATCATAACAAGCAGTATAGAGCCTTGCATTGGGATAGCTAATATATACACACTAAAGATAATTACTACAATGGATTGAATCATTGCAAATACGCCAAAACCTGCTAAATAACCGATGATGATTTCCCAGCTTCTTATAGGTGTTGCAAATAACCGTTCCATTGTACCTTGGGATTTTTCTCGTAAAAAAGAAATACCTCCAACTAAAAAAACAAAAAAGAATGCAAAGTAACCGATTAATACTGGGCCTACATAGTCAAACGTTGTTTCTACTTCTGCTTGATAATAATTATTTACTTCTAATTGAACATTTGAGTCGTTCGTTGCTGAAAGCGCGCGTTGCAATTGCATTAACAACGCTTTCTCTGTATTAGGTTGACTATTATCCACGGTGAGTAGTAATCGCTGATCTTCTAACGTCAATATAGCTTGGATATTCCCATCTTCTAAATCTTGATGTGGTGTAGTCGTTTCCAGTATTTCCATGTGATTTCCTTCGATTTGTTCTACTAGTAGATCGGGAACATCTACAACTGCAATTGCATGATTCTCTACTTCCTGATCAAGTACCATCCAAGTTAAGATTAAAATGAGTAGTGGTGCTAAAAACAATAAAGCTAATGTTCGTTTATCTCGAATAAATTGTTGAATGATTCGTGTAATAATCGCGGCTATTTTCATGATTGAACACTTCCCAAGTGTAAAAATGCTTCCTCAATCGTTGCTACACCGGCTTGTTCCTTTAATGCATTTGGCGTACCGCTAGCTAAAATACTCCCATTTCGCAAAAGCCCTAAACGATCACATCTTTCCGCTTCATCCATTACGTGTGTCGTAATTACTACAGCAACACCTGCCTTTTTCAATTGCTCAAAGCTATTCCAAATTTGATTTCGAAGGACAGGATCTATCCCAACGGTTGGTTCATCTAAAATTAATATTTTCGGTTCGTGTAGTAAAGCAATTGCAAGTGACAAACGTCTTTTCATTCCACCTGAGAAATGCTCGACTCGCTTATGTTTATCTGATAATAACCCAACTTGTTGCAACACTTCCGTTATCCGTCTTTTTCGATAGGAACCTTGCATTCGATACAGTTTGGCAAAGAATGCTAAATTTTCATTAGCAGTTAGTTCATCATAAAGTGCATCAGCTTGTGCCATATAACCAATGTCATTTAATTTCTTTAAATTAGGCATCTGCACAGCATCTACTTGGATTAAACCGCTTATTGGTGTTAATCCACCAATAATCGCCTTTACTAAAGTGGTTTTTCCAGATCCAGAAGGTCCCAGTAATCCATAAATTTCACCTTTATTAATCTGTAGTTGTATGTCCTTTAGCACCACTTCTTTTCCATAAGCTTGATTTAATTGTTCTAAATGAATAACTGAACACATTTGCTCATCCCCTTTATAATAAAAAGTGAGTGATCACTCACTTTTTATTATAAAGGATTATCTAGTAATGTAAAGACCTAATTTTTAGGGGCAAGAGATCAGACCTCTTGCCCCATTAGTGCTATCATCAATGCTTTTTGAGCATGTATACGGTTTTCTGCTTCTTGAAAAACAACGGAATGCCCTCCGTCTATAACGGCAGCGGTGACCTCTTCACCTCGATGCGCTGGTAAGCAATGCATAAATGTATAATCCGGTTTTGCATGTATCAGGAGTTCTTGGTTGACTTGATAAGCTGAAAATAATTTTTCTCGTGCTTGTTGTTCACTCTCTTGTCCCATACTCGCCCATACATCCGTATAGATCACATCCGCATCTTGTACTGCCTCAATTGGATCAGTTGTAATTGTAATGCTTGAACCAACAGCAACCTCTTTCGCCTTTTGAACAATTGTCTCATCTGGAAGGTAACCTTCTGGTGCAGCCGTACTAAAGTGCACTCCCATTTTAGCTGCACCTAGCATGAGTGAATGTGCCATATTGTTTCCATCACCGATATATGCAATTTTCAATCCGGATAACGTACCTTTAACTTCTTGTATCGTTTGCAAATCAGCTAGCACCTGACAAGGATGATACGTATCTGTTAACCCATTAATCACTGGTACACTAGCATTATTTGCTAATTCTTCTACATCTGCTTGTGCAAAGGTGCGAATCATGATCCCATCTAAATAACTTGACAATACTTTGGCGGTATCTGCAATCGTTTCTCCTCTACCAAGCTGGATATCATTCGAACTTAAAAATAATCCTGTCCCGCCAAGTTGGTAAACACCAGCTTCAAATGATACCCGTGTTCTGGTAGACGACTTTTCAAAAATTAAACCTAGTACTTTACCCTTTAATGGTTGATAGACTTTCCCTTGCTTTTGATTTAGCTTTATTTCTTTTGCTAAGTCTAATAGATATTCAATTTCCTCTGGTTGATAATCAGCAAGGGTTAAAAAATCTCTTCCCTTTAGCTGTAACGCTACACTTTGCTTCATCAACGTAACGCCCCCTCTTTTATATTCACACTTTTTTTCTCTGTTTGAAAATCACTTATCGATTTCGGTGCTTCTAGTATTTGTGTCATTGCTTGTATATATGCTTGTAATGTCTCGTTAGCTGATAAACAAATAGCTCCTGCTTGCAATGTGCTTTCTCGCAACTGTTTACTTGCTTCATCAATCCTCGTACTGCATACGAGACAAAAATTTTCTTCATTATTCATGACAATAGCCGATTGGATAGACTCTATTTGATCCACTTTCACTCTTTTTTTTCGTAAAAGGTTAGCTGTATCATCATCAGCAACAATCTTTCCTGTAATTGTCCGCAAAGCAGTTACCACTTTCTCATCTACTTCTTTTAGTGATAAATAAATAGCCTTATCTGATCTGATCGGGTGAAAAAATTCTTTCTTCCATCCAAATGCTTTTGCCATCGCAGAATCTACGGTTGACCCAATCCCAATCGCTTCTCCTGTTGATTTCATTTCTGGTGCTAGAATTGGGTCTACTCCTGGTAATTTATTCGTTGAAAACACTGGCATCTTTACTGCATAAAACGGGATATCCTGATGCAATCCAAGATTCCATTGTTGCTGGTTTAATTTTTCCCCCATTTGAACTCTAGTTGCCAAATCAATCATCGGCACACCTGTCACCTTACTGGCAATTGGAACAGTTCGAGAGGCTCTTGGATTCACTTCTAAACAAAAAATCGTTTGTCGATCTTCACTAATGACAAATTGGATGTTGATAATCCCTTTCATCTTTAAAGCAGCCGAAATTTTTCTCGTATAAGCTTCGATGGTTTGTTTTTCTACTTCAGAAAGACTTGGTGAAGGAAAAATAGCAATGCTATCTCCCGAGTGAACTCCTGCTCTTTCAACGTGTTCAAAAACACCAGGTATAACAATGTCTTCTTCATCACATACCGCATCCACCTCAACTTCACTTCCTTGAATAAAGCGATCGATTAACAAAGGAAACATTTGAGTATAAGCTGTGCTTTGTTCCAATTGTTTTAAATAAGTGATTAGTTCGGTTTCGTTTTGAAGAATAACCATTCCTTGACCGCCAATCACATAAGACGGACGAAGTAAAATAGGATAGCCGATGGTTTCGGCAACATCCTGTGCATCTGCCATCGACATAACCGTATCTCCCGGAATATGAGGAATATTTATTTTTTTTAATAATTGATAGAATTGATCTCTATCCTCCGTTGCCTCGATCACACTTAAATCCATACCAGTTATCTCTATCCCTTGTTCTACCAAATCCTCTGCTAGCTTAATAGCTGTTTGACCACCAAACTGAACAAGTACACCATCCGCTTGTTCTTTTTTTACAATTTGTATGACATCTTCTGCAGCTAATGGTTCAAAATAGAGATGATCTGCTGTATTAAAATCTGTACTCACTGTTTCAGGGTTGCTATTAACAACAACCGCACCAATCCCTTGTTCCTTTAGAGACATCGCTGCATGTACAGAACAGTAATCAAATTCTACCCCTTGCCCAATCCGAATAGGACCTGAGCCAATTACAACGATGCGGCGCTTTCCTGTTAAGGGTATTACTTCATCTTGTTCATTCCATGAGCTATAAAAATATGGTGTATCAGCTCCAAATTCAGCTGCGCATGTATCCACCATTTTATATGCCGGTACAACAGACTCCTGTTCTAAACGAACTTGAACCTCTAGATCAGAGACACCCCAAATAGATGCTAATGTTTTGTTTGAAATACCATAATGCTTGGCCGTCTTCAAATCACCTTGATAGATTTCTTCCCATTTCTTTTGTTTTAAATCTTTCTCTATTTTTATCATAGCAGCAATTTCATGTAAGAAAAATTTCGTTATTTCAGTTATCTCATGCAATTGGTCGATTGTATAACCACGACGAAATGCTTCAGCAACAACAAATAACCGTTCATCTGTTGGGTTAACTAATGCTTGCTTAATAGAATCATTACTCCAAGCTTCTAAAGCTGGAAGTCTTAACTGATACAAACCGATTTCAAGTGACCGAATTGCTTTATTGAGTGCTGTTGGAAAATTCCTCGCTAACGCCATTACTTCTCCAGTTGCCTTCATCTGTGTTCCAAGCAAACGCTTTGCTTGAAAAAATTTATCAAATGGCCAACGTGGTATTTTCACTGCAATATAATCAATTGCTGGTTCAAAGCTAGCATACGTATCTCCTGTAATTGGATTAAGCACTTCATCCAAGTGATAACCTAACGCTACTTTAGCAGCTATTCTAGCAATTGGATATCCCGTTGCTTTAGATGCAAGCGCACTTGACCTACTTACTCGAGGATTTACTTCGATAATAATATACGCATTACTTAACGGATTTAGAGCAAATTGAATGTTACATCCACCAATTACACCAAGCTCTCGAATTACTTTTATAGATGATGAGCGTAGCATTTGATATTGATCATCTGTTAGCGTTTGGGATGGTGCAACAACAATGCTATCACCAGTATGCACACCAACTGGATCAACATTTTCCATATTACAAACAATTACACATGTATCGTTTGCGTCACGCATTACTTCATACTCTATCTCTTTCCATCCCTTTACACTTTGCTCGATCAATACTTGATTAATTGGACTAGCATGAATCCCTTGTTTAACAATCCGCTTTAAATCAGAGGTGTTATCTGCAATACCTCCACCAGCACCACCTAATGTGTAAGCAGGGCGAACAATGATTGGATAACCGACTTGCTCAGCAAACATTAGTGCATGCTCAATCGAGCTTGTGGACACACTCTCTGCTATCGGTTCATCAATCTGTTTCATCATTGACTTAAAAATTTCACGATCTTCCCCTTTTTGAATTGTCTTTAATGGTGTACCTAATAATGTAACACTGTATTTTTCCAATACACCTGCTTCTGTTAATTCCATTGCTAAATTTAGGCCCGTTTGTCCGCCTAATGTAGGCAGTAGACCATCTGGTTTTTCTTTTGCAATAATTTGGTGTAACGAATCCAAGGTTAAAGGCTCTAAATACACGTGATCTGCAATATTTTCATCTGTCATTATCGTTGCCGGGTTATTATTGACAAGTACGACCTCCACCCCCTCCTCTTTGAGAGCGAGGCAAGCCTGTGTACCCGCATAATCAAACTCAGCTGCTTGCCCAATAACGATCGGACCTGAACCGATGACTAATACCTTCTTAATCTGATCAAGCTTAGGCATGCTGCTTCACTTCCTTTTTACTTAACCGTTCAACAAAATGCTCAAAAATCTCTTGTGTATCTTTTGGACCTGGATTTGCCTCAGGATGGAATTGGACTGTTGTAATATCCAAATGCTTGTGTTTTAACCCTTCAACCGATTGATCATTTACATTTCGATGTGAAATAGTCCAGTCCATATTGTTAATTGATACATCATCAACAACATAGCCGTGGTTTTGGGACGTAATATAAACCTTTCCTGTTACTAAATCTTTTACTGGATGATTACTCCCTCGATGCCCGTATGGTAGACGTTTCGTTGTGCCTCCAAAAGCTAGTGCAATGAGCTGGTGCCCTAAACAAATCCCTAATGTAGAATAGGTTTGTGCGACTTGCTTTAGTGTTGATAATTGGCCTTGTAAATTGAATGGGTCACCTGGTCCATTGGAAAGAATAACTCCATCGGGATCTATTCGTTTAATAGAAGCAAAAGAAGTGTCGTAAGGAACAACTGTCACCTCACAACCTAACTCGACTAATGAGTGGGTAATGGAATGTTTATATCCAAAATCAATCACAACAACATGGGCTTTTTGATGAAAAGAAGGAGAGTCTAAAGCTTTATATTGTTGCATGGACGTAACAGAGACCTGCTTTACGAGGTTAGGATTGACTTTACAAATCGTTGGTTTATCTACTTTATCAGTCGTGATTTTTCCATATACTTCTCCATGCTGACGAATGATGCGTGTTAATGCACGTGTATCTACCCCTTGTAACGAAGGAATGTCATATTTCGTTATCATGTCCTTTATAGAATAAGCGGATTGATAATGATCTGGTTGATCACAAGCTATTCCGATAATCAAACCAGCCAACGCCGGATAATAGCTTTCTTTTGTCGTATCATTACAACCATAATTTCCGATCAATGGATAAGTAAGTGTAACAATTTGTCCTGCATAAGAAGGATCTGTTAAAATTTCTTGATAGCCGGTCATCGCGGTATTAAAAACCATTTCACCTTCTTGTTCGATTGGGTCACCTAGAAATTCTCCTTCCAATACATCCCCTGTGTTTAAAACAAGGTAACCTGTTTGTTTTGTCATCTTTCTCCCTCCAGTCAGTTGTTCATGATTATACTTTTTAATTAATAAATATACACCTATCTCAAAATAAAACTAGCGTGATGCTAGTTTTTAATTTCTAATCTAAGTCATTTGAATGGAAGCGTCTGTTATTTATCGAGAGTTAATTTTCGCAGGATGGTTGACTTCTCTTTTAACCAAGTATTATTTTTCTCAAACAGTTCCTCTGCTTGTTTGAGCTGTTCTTCCACTCGATTTCTCGCAGTTCCTCCTGCTACATTTCGCGCATTTACTACTGATTTTGGTGCTAACACATTATAAATATCTGTTTCAATCGCTTCCGAAAATTGTTGAAATTCATCTAGTGTTAGATCAAGCAAATATTTTTGTTGCTCGATACTATAAAGCACGGTTTGCCCAACAATCGCATGTGCTTCTCGAAAAGGTATATTTTTTCCTACCAAATAATCCGCTAAGTCAGTTGCATTGGAATAATCCTTTGCAACAGCTTCGTACATCTTTTCTTTTTTTACATGCATTGTTTCAATCATCGGTGCAAACAATGCTAGTGCACCCTTCAATGTCTCAACCGTATCAAACATTCCTTCCTTATCCTCTTGCATATCTTTGTTATAAGCAAGAGGCAATCCTTTTAATGTCGTTAACATGCCCATCAAGTGACCAACGACACGCCCCGTCTTTCCACGAACTAATTCTGGCACATCTGGATTTTTCTTTTGAGGCATCATGCTACTTCCTGTACAAAAAGCATCGTCTAATTCGATGAAATCAAACTCAACACTAGACCATTGCACTAGTTCTTCAGATAAACGTGACAAGTGAGTAGCAATCAATGAAGCATCAGCTAAAAATTCAACAACAAAATCACGGTCGCTTACTGAGTCCAAGCTATTTTCAGTGACACCATCAAAAGCTAAGATTTTGGCTACATCATGACGATCAATTGCAAAAGAAGTACCGGCTAATGCACCTGCACCTAACGGAGAACGATTGACACGTTTCCAGCTGTCAATAATACGTTCAATGTCGCGTTGGAACATAAATACATAAGCCATCATATGATGTGCAAATAACACAGGCTGTGCACGTTGCAAATGCGTATAGCCTGGCAATACGGTATCTAGATTCTGCTCTGCTTGTGTATATAATGCTTGCTGCAAATCGCCTAATAACTCGGCGTTCATTATTAATGCATTACGCAAATACAATCTCATATCTAGAGTCACCTGATCATTTCGACTTCGACCCGTATGCAATTTTCCGCCAACAGCTCCAACTTCATCAATTAGCAGTTTCTCAATATTCATATGAATATCTTCATTCGCTTCGGTTAATTCTACTTCTTCTTTTGCAATTTTTTCTGCGACTACCTTTAATCCTTTAGCAATCGTATCAGCATCTGCTTGTGAAATAATCTCGCATTTGGCAAGCATAGATACGTGGGCGAGACTACCTTGTATATCAAAAGCGGCTAACTTTTGATCAAATCGAATGGATGCTGTATATTCATCAACTAATTGATTCGTTGGTTTGGTAAATCGTCCACCCCATAGTTTCATTGCTTAATCGCTTCCTTTACATCTATCGTTGTTTTTGTAATCGATGTTTTCTTTTGTTGTTGTGCACCTGTAACTGTTTCGTGCACTTGAGTTGGCAATCCCCACAGTTTAATAAAGCCTAATGCTGCGTCATGATCAAATGCATCACCTTTCGTATAAGTGGCAAGATCCATATCATATAAAGAATGTTTTGACTTACGCCCAACCACTTGTGCATGGCCTTTATATAATTTTACTTTTACTGTTCCTGATACATACGTTTGTGTTTCTTTAATAAAAGCTTGTAATGCACTAGTTAATGGGGAATACCATAAACCGTCATAAATCGTTTGTGCTAATTTTTGTTCGATGGTCGGCTTAAATTGCGCTACTTCCCGAGGTAATGTCAAAGCTTCAAGCTCTTGATGTGCTGCAATCAATGTTAAAGCAGCTGGTGCTTCATAAATTTCACGTGATTTAATACCTACTAATCTATTTTCAACGTGATCAATACGTCCAACACCATGTTTTCCTGCAATTTTGTTTAGCTTTAAAATCAACTCTTCAAACGGGTACGCCTTGTCATCAATAGATACTGGCTTCCCTTGTTCAAAAGCGATTTGAATTGTTTCTGGCGTATCCGGCGCATCAATTGGATCTGTAGTTAAATCAAATGCATCTTTTGGCGCTTCTGCCCAAGGATCTTCTAAAATACCACACTCATTACTACGTCCCCATAGATTTTCATCAACACTATAAGGGCTTTCCAATCCAACTGGAACAGGAATACCATTTTCTTCTGCATAAGCAATCTCTTCATCTCTTGTCATCTTCCATTCACGAACTGGCGCAACAATTTTTAATGATGGATTCAGTGCAGTAAACGCTACGTCAAACCGAACCTGGTCATTTCCCTTCCCTGTACAACCATGCGCTACTGCAACTGCTCCTTCTTTTTCCGCAATATCAACTAAAACTTTAGCAATTAACGGACGAGATAAGGCAGAAATAAGCGGATACTTTTGTTCATACAATAAATTCGCTTGTAAGGCCGGTAGTACATATTCTTCTGAAAACAATGCCTTCGCATCAACGGAATAAGATTTAATCGCACCAACATCTAATGCTTTCTTTTTTACAAATTCTAAATCTTTTCCTTCTCCTACATCCAGCCCCACTGCAATCACATCATAATTGTACTGATCTTGAAGCCATTTAATTGCAACGGATGTATCTAACCCACCAGAGTATGCTAATACTACTTTTTCCTTCGTCATATATAACCTCTCCTAACATTTTATATATTTATTAATTAACGTTTCCATTTGTTTGTATGAATTATTATGCACTAATAAGTATATTAATTCAAGTTATTTATTAGAATTTTTATAATTTTTTTATTATTGATATAATTAAAATGTTATATTAAATATATATAATCGTACGTATAAATAAGAAGTACATATGCATTGTTTAATATTTATGCAATGTTGAAAATTTATTTAGCTATTAGCGACTATAATAACAAGAAACTTTTTAAAAAGGAGGGTAATAACATGTACAAAAAGTTAAAATTATTGGTTGTATTGTTGTTTGTCTTTATATTATTTGCCTGTAGTAGCAATGAGGGCACTATAGATGAAGCAGATTATTCAAACGAAGTAGCAATTGAGGATAAGTCTATGGGTGAAGAGCTAGCAACTAATTCAGAAAAAGAAATAACAAATGAAACAAGTGAGCAAGTTGAACAAAAGGACGGAGAAGAACTTCCCAAAGGTGCGGAGACGGATCGAAAAATTATTTATCATGCAAATGTTAGTTTAGAAGTAAAGGATTTTCAAGGTACGGTTGAGCGTTTAGAGAAAGAAATTAATGGAGCGGGCGGTTACATTGTATCCTCAGACTCCTATCAAATAGAGAAGAATATACACGAAGGAACGATTACTGCACGAATCCCACAAGAGCAATTTGAAGACTTTATTAATATGGTAGAGAAAAGCGACATGAAGGTTACTCAAAAAAATATCTCTGGAGAAGATGTGACCGAACAATATGTTGATCTAGAATCAAGATTAAAATCCAAACAAGTCGTTGAAAAAAGACTACTTGCCTTTATCGAGCAAGCAGAAAAGACAGAAGATTTATTAAAAATTTCTAATGACCTTGCCAACGTTCAAGAAGAGATCGAGCAAATCACTGGAAAAATGAACTATTTAAACAATAAATCAGATTTTGCTACGGTGTCTTTGCATATTCAAGAAAGCCGTGTTGATATTGTTCAAGATGGGGATTTAAACACAGGGGAAAAAGTAAAAGAACAAATGAAGCGAAGTGTTAATTTCTTGTTATCAGTTGGATCAGGTATGATTGTATTTTTAGTCGGTAACTTACCTATTCTTATTATTATCGCTATTGCTGGTGGAATTGGTTATTTTGTATGGAAGCGACAAAAGAAACAACAAAAATGAATTAAATAAATTATATTCGTCCCACTCCAATGCTTTAGATAGAGTGGGTTTTTTTATTAGAATTTATTTCGGATCAAACGGAACTTCTATTAAAAGCACAATTTAATCAAACATCGGCTGTTTGGTTGGGTCTTTCATAAAATCAAACATCATCTTTATTTGTGCTTCGGTGTTCCGTTTTAGTGATAGGTTTGGTAAGTTATTTTCAGAGAAAAATTGCACACCATTTGTTTCTACACCAGTTTGTGTGTCACCACCTACTATGTCGCAATAGATAAATAGTTTATAAAAATGATAGGGATCAGGTGGATGGTCATGTTTATTTTTATCTAAAACAGCTAGTAGTCTACTAGGCTCAATAGTTAGACCAGCTTCTTCCTTAACTTCTTTTCTTAAGTTGTCAGAAGCGGATGAGCCTATTTCACAGAATCCACCAGGTAAAGCCCATGTATTATCAGATTTTTCCTTCACTAATAATAATTGATCATGTTTAAATACAGCAGCTCGAACATCTACTTTTGGCGTAGGGTAGCCTGTCTCATTTGTAAATAATTCAGTTATCTTATCTGTTTTCACCTCAGTATATTCATGCATAATTTCCACACTTAAATCACTTAATTCTTGATACCGTTCTTTATCGAAAACATCTTTTGAAAAAGTTAATCCAGCTTGAGCAATTGCTTGCATCCTTTTTGCCCAATCAAGCCATTTTCCGCTCATGTAAACACCTCTCTACTGACTTTTTTTAAGAATCATCACTCCAACCATAAGCTACTTCTGTTAATGGTTTTCCACCGATATTTATTTCCTCTTCATCTACCTTTTTCCCGTCAATTGCTTGGTAAAAACCTACCGAAGGATTATCTGCTAATACCCAAATGAGCACACCATTTAATTTTTGTTCCTTTAGGTTTGCTGTTACATGTTGAATTAACTTTTTTCCGATTCCGCTCTTTTGATACGATTGAAGTAAATAGATCGCGTAAACTTCCCCTTGATAGGATGAATAATCTCCTGTCCGCTCTTTTCCGCCATTAGCAAAACCAACAATTTGACCGCGTTCGTTCTCTACAACGTAAACCTTAGTCCTGCTAGCAAGTATCTTTTTCCAAAGCGCTTCCTTTTCATCATACGATAATTGATCTAAATAAGATTTCGGTACAATATCCTGATACGTCTGTTGCCAGCTGTCTACGTGCACCTTTGCTATTGCTGCGTAATCTTCTGCTGCCGCAACTCTAATGTTCATTTTATGTCCCCCTTGTTTATAATTCAATTGTGTTCCGCCGATATATTTCTGTGCTCATCTCCCAAAACAGATATGAAAAGAGACCAAATCGCTTCTTGATTTGATCTCTTACTATTAATATTAGTCGTCTAGAACTGTATTCTTCAGCTGATTATTTCGTTCGTGACGTTCGATCGCCAACGTAATTAAACGATCAATTAGCTCTGGATACGGTATTCCGCTTATATCCCACAGTCTTGGGTACATGCTGATTTTCGTAAATCCCGGAAGTGTATTGACTTCATTTACGACTAGCTCTCCATTCTCCTGTAAGAAAAAGTCCACACGAGCCATTCCTTCACAATCTAACGTTTGGAATACATCTACCGCTGCTTCTTGTACTTTTTTGGTTAACGCTTCAGACAAATCAGCTGGTGCTGCAAGTTCTGCGCCTGTTTCATCAATATATTTTGATTCATAGGAATAGAAATCAGTCTGTGGTAAAATTTCTCCTGGTAAAGAGGCAATCGGACCTTCATTCCCAAGTACGGCACATTCAATTTCTCGACCAATAATTGCTTCTTCTACTAAAACTTTATGGTCGTATTGAAATGCATCTTTCATTCCTTCGTAAAATTCTTCCTCATCACGTACTTTGCTAACTCCTACAGATGAGCCTTGATTTGCAGGTTTAATAAACATTGGTAAACCTAACGCTGCTTTTACTTCTTCAAAATTGATCTTATCTTGCTTACTTTTTCTAAAAGTCATTCCTTTAGCAACTGAGATTCCTGCACCTTGTAGCAATCGTTTCGCAACATCTTTATCCATACTCACAGCAGAGCCTAACACATCTGTTCCGACAAATGGAAGGTTAGCTATACGCATCATTCCTTGGATACTACCATCTTCACCAAGCGTTCCATGGACAATTGGAAAAATAACATCTACTTGATCAAGCGGATTTGTATTTGACACATTTACTAATTGCGCCTCTGCCTCACCAGGAACAACCGCTACTTGCTGATTGCTTTTATTTAATTGAATTAACTTTGGATTTTCTTCATTTAATAAATAAGAGGATGGATCATTGATGTGCCATTTCCCTTGTTTATCTATCCCTAATAAAACAACTTCATATTTCGATTTATCGATTGCATCGACAATATTTTTTGCTGATTGGAGTGAAACCTCATGCTCAGCAGATTTACCACCGAAAACAATTCCAACTTTAATCTTTGCCATTTTTATGCTCCTTCTTTCTTAACTCACTTCAGAAATTGCTTATATTTAAGATACCACATTGCAGCTTGTTTTGAGAAAGATTTTTAAAGAAAAATCTTCACTATTATGAGTGACGCTTGAGAATCTGCTCAGTCAGCAACATAGAAAATCCATATAATAATAATGCGACAATTATACTCACGCTTGGTGAAAACGGCATAATCATTTCCAGCCAATCAGAGATTCCATAAGTTATTCTTTCGAGAAAATCATATTGCGTTTGTTTTTCAGCGAATTGACCAGACTGGTTAATAGCAAAAATCCACAACACGAACCAGATAAACAATAATACTTCCAATAATAGTTTTTTTTGAAAGAAATAGAATATTGGTAAGCTAATACTTAAAACAAGCATTACAATAACAAATGCATAAATAAAATCTTCCATTCGAAATGGAAAGACAAATACAAAAGCACCTTTTCCTCTAGGGACAGTTGCCCACATGTTCATTAACCTTAACAGTGTCATAAATAGCACAACAGAAACAAGTAAAAAAGCATATCTACTATAAACCATCTTTTTTGCACTTATAGGTAAACTCTTTATAAAAATATTTATACGATTATTTTTATCTTCTCTAAAGATAGAAAAGCAAAATAATATAATGAAACAAACAATAAATAAAACCGTTTGCCCTATGGCACCAAAGAGAAATATAGCAGCGAACATCGCTAAAAATAGCTTATACATAATGAAGAAATCTTTTTTCCATAACATCAGTATTGTTTGCAAGCAAATTACCTCCTATCATTAAAGCACTACTTTTTTCTCCACTATTTGTTTTGAACATATATAAGACACAACAAACGAAGCAACGCAAACCGTACTTAATCCAATAAGTTTACCTTGATCTTGCACAAAATAATCTACTAGAAAATTTCGATTTGAAGCGGATAGAATTATACAAATAAAAAGGGTAAGTGAAACAACGATTCTAGCTTCAATTGTTTCTGGTTTAAAACGAAACAACAATGGGATAAATATACTTGCTAGCATGACAATAAATAACGCGTAAACAAACACATGTGATCCAATCTCTTGTATAGTAAATCTATCAGGAGAAAAAATATGCAGTAATTCATATCCACCCCACATTGTTAAACCTAGCAAAGTAATATAGAGTACGATAAATACATAATAAAGAAGTACATAAACCGATCTTGAAATTGGTAAGCTTAATACAAATCGTTGAGCTTTAAATTTTTCTTGCTTTTCTGCAACCGAATAAAACATAAGTAAGTTTACAAGCAACGACAAAACATATGGTGAAGTATTTAAATAATGCAAAACGAAAAATAGCAATATATTCAGCAAAAATAAAGGCATGAGTGTTTTCCAGTACAAACCGATGACTAACTGAAAATATTTCACAGCTACCACGACCCCTTTTTACCTTTCATCAGATACATCATATCTTCTAAAGATGGTTTTTCAACTACCATCTCTTGATTGTCCGCAGTAAGCGTTGTACTGATCCCTTGAAACAACCCTATAAATCCTTGCCCTGTTTCACGTAATCCCAAAAACGCTTCACGTCCAATCACAGCAAGTTGTTCCTGCGTCCCTTTTATTAAGTGAAACTCCTCTTCTATCTCCGTCATACTTTTTTGTAGTTTAATCCGTCCATGATCGATAAACACAATATGATCAGCTAACCGGTCCAAGTCGTTTGTAATGTGCGTTGAGAAGAAAATCGTTCGTTCCGAATCAAGCATAAGTTCTTGTAATAAATCCATCAGCTCTCGCCTGAAAACGGGATCTAATCCTGCTGTTGGTTCATCCATAATAAGTAGCTCTGGATCGTGCGCTAATGCAAAAAGCAGTGATGTTTTCATCTTCATCCCTTTTGAAAATGTTTTTAGTTTTTGCTTCATTGGTAATTCAAATGCCCTACGATAACGTTCGAACAGTGCATCATTCCATGACTCATACAGTGGTGCAATGAATTTATGCATATGGCTAATGGTGAAATTTTCATACATATACAATTCATCATAAACGAAACCAATTCTCTGCTTCGTTTCTGGATTTGTATTTGATGATCCAAAAATTTTAATTTCTCCTTGTTTTGGTCGAATCACATCCATTATCATTTGAATCGTTGTTGTCTTTCCGCTACCATTTTGACCAATAAATCCAGTCACGTAGCCTTTTGGTATGGAAAAATTCAAATCCTTTATCCAAAATTGATCCAACTTATCAGAAACATTCCTCACTTCAATAACATCCATTTGAAAGCCTCCATTCTCTTAATCAAAAAATAGATCTATTCGTTCAATAATCGCTTGCTTTGTTAAGCCGATTTGCTTGGCTCTTTCAATGATCTGTTCCAACTCATTTTCCAGTTCTCGTATTTGTCGTTCTTTTAAAACATGTGGTTGTTGGCCTGCAACAAACGTTCCTTTCCCTATAGAAGAAATAAGAAATCCTTCTTTTTCTAAATCCTCATAAGCACGCTTTGTTGTAATGACACTTACTTGCAATTGTTTAGCAAGTAACCTTATTGAAGGAAGTGCTTCTCCTTCTTTTAATGCTTCTTGATAAATTTGTTGTTTGATTTGTTCTTTTATTTGTTGAAATAGCGGTTCTTTACTCGTGTTAGACAGAAGGATATTCATACATATCACCTCACTGTTTATATTGTATATATATTATATATACAATATAAACAGTTCTAATATATTTGTCAATATAAAACAAATAAAAAACAGCCCAGTATTTATCTACTGAACTGTTCTAACACATTGCCTTACATTAAGCTAATTGCATCGTTGTGATACACGTATTATCTCCTTCAAATGTAGAGATACTTGCAGTCGTGTTTTTGCCATCATAACTTATCGTTACGTCATATTTTTTGTCGCGTGGCAACCATAAGTCAACAAAACCATTTGCTTGTGCTTGCATCGTCGCATCTACCATCGTATTCCCTTCCTCATCTTCTATAAAAATATCAAATGATTCATTTGCTAATTCACCCTGACAACCTGTTAAACTATGAACCGCACAAGGATGTGTTTTATGAACATAAGGTGCAATAGAAACAAAAAATTCATCACTTGGTAGTTGATATGTTGTTTCGTTGTTATCATTATTTGTAACAATTAATTGATCAGAAGTTATTGAAGCCGCTTCCTCAATCGTTTGATTACTACTATAATCTGCAACTAATTGTTTGACATCCACTTGTTCTATTGCTTCCTCTTTATCCTCTATATCCATGTATATATAAACACCTATGCCAATAACAAAAATCGCTGCAACAAACAAGATCATTCGAATTTGTTTCATTTTAATCCCCTTTCTTGTATTATCCATCCATTTATTATTCTTCCTTTTTATTCTACCATTTCATCTGTGAAAATACTGTGACAAGTTTTAAAAAAGTAAAATTGTAATATAATTGTAATAGTTTACCTATCCACTCGTACGTTACGTAATCAGTGTGAAAGACAACAGCACACGCTTCCGATTGACAACGCTTACTCACCATGGGATAATACACCCTTACATAGATATGAGGAGCTGATTTTCTAATGAATCTACGAATCGCATTATTTCAAATCAATATTGTATTTGGGAATCCTGAAGAAAATAAAACGAAAATTGAACAACATTTCAAAACGATCGATTCTGCTGTCGATATCGTTGTTCTTCCTGAATTATGGACTACCGGATACGATTTAAATCGACTTGATGAATTTGCTGATACAAACGCTAAAGATTCCATTGCATTTTTGACACAATTAGCTACGACCTATCATGTAAATATAGTAGGTGGATCTGTAGCCAAACGAACGGCTAAAGGGGTAACTAATACGATGTTAGTTATTAATCGCAAAGGGGTGCTCATTTCAGAATATGACAAAGCCCACCTTTTCCGATTAATGAATGAAGAGAGATTTTTACTTGCAGGAAATGATACTGGATTATTCACAATAGAAAATCAACCTAGCGCTGGTGTAATATGCTACGACATCCGTTTCCCAGAATGGATTCGAACACATATGATTAGTGGAGCAAACATGCTCTTTGTTGTTGCTCAATGGCCAATGGTCAGAATGAATCATTGGAAGGCATTATTAACTGCTCGTGCAATAGAAAATCAGTGTTACGTGATTGCTTGTAATCGAGTTGGACAAGATCCTAAACATACATTTGGTGGACATTCAATGATTATTAATCCATGGGGAGAAATCATTAAAGAAGCTGGCGGAGAAGAAGAAATGGTATTTGGTTCAATTAATTTAACAGAGGTAGGTTTGATACGCCAAACTATTCCGATTTTTGATGATCGTCGCCCAGATATATATGAATAATGGGACAGATGGGGATTCACCCCACTGTCCCATTTTGTTTAAAGACTAGCGATTGATTCTTTTGGTTTTCTTACAAGTGACATGATACCTGCAATAAGGTAAAATACCCCTGTAAATGGACTAATTCCTGGCAATACTGTTACAATTGCAACAGAGACAATGAATATGATCCCGGCAGCTTTTGGTTTTTTATTTCCTTTAAGAAAAACCATCGCTACAATACCAGCGATCATTACTGCTAAGGAGACAAGAAGCAACATAACTCCACCAGTGCCCATTGAATCAATAAATGTCTGATAATCTGGCATTTCTATCTCTGGGTTCTGCTCTAATACATCCGAGTATATTTTTTCGACTACCTCTTCATTTCCTTTCATCCAAAGCATTGATCCACCAATAATTGCGGTAATACCATAAACTATCGTACCAATAATTCCAAAGATAACTTCTGCTGTACGTTTCATCTAAACCCTCTCCTTCTTAATGTCCTGCAATGTCTCTTTTTGTAAATGTCCACCAAGTCGCTATGATGAACACTATATAATATACCAATAATACAGTGATTGAGAAAGATAAACTCATCCCATCGAATAATTGTATAGCCCCTTCACGATGTTGACTTAAATCGGTGTTCGCAAACAGAATATACTTTGCCCAGTCGTATTTGGCGATAAATGGAATCACTATGTTCCCAGCAAACATTAGAAAGATCGCAAACCCAATTGCCATACTACTACTTTTAAAAATTGCTGAAATCATCAATGCAAAAGTAGCCATCATAAGTAAGTTCACTACTTTTAATGAATAACCAATACCGATTTCACTTAATAAATTCACTTCTTGATATCCGTTAAAATGGTATACAACAGCAGTTGGAGACATGCCATTCACACCAAATAAAACAGCACCAACCAGCCATGAGAACACAAATAAAAATAGAAGCAGTGTACCTGCAAATAATAATACGGTTGTATATTTAGCAGCTAAGATTTTTACGCGTGAAACTGGCCTAATTAATAAAAGTTTAATGGTTCCCCAATGAAATTCATTCGATAAAATACCAGCTGTAACAATAATTGTGAATAATGTAATAATCATTGTTAAGCCAATATTATCATATACAAACTGCATAGCGCTATAACTTTGTGGTTTAATATCATTTTCTAAATGATATGTATTTTTCTCCACATCTATAAATGCCGCATCTATAGAAGAAGGATTATCCTCTTGCTCTACACTTGCTATTTCTGCCTGTAATTCTTCTCGCCAATTATCATCATATGTTTTTGTAATGGAATCATCCATCGTACGACTGATTAGTCCGCCTGCTACTATCAAAAGTGCTAAAATACTAATCATTATCCATGTTGCTTTTTTTGCATATAATTTCATCTGTTCATTTCTAACTAGCTGTATAAAATTACTCAATGGTATTCTCCCCAATCATAGCCATAAATTTCTCTTCTAAATTCGTTTTATGTGCTTGAACCCCATATATCGATACATCTTCTAAAGCCAATTTCTTTGTCACTTTCGGAATGGTTGCATGATCTAATGACACAATCAATTTTTTATCACTTATTTTAGCATCGATTTCAAATGTTTGTTCAATTATTTCCTTAGCCTGTGCTATCGGCTCTACAAAGAAATGTACTTCTTGTAATGTGGTAGTATCTTGCTCATTTACTTCATTGATTGCAATCAACTCACCATTTTTAATGACACCAATCCGATCACACATTAATTCCATTTCTGCTAATAAATGACTTGATACTATGACCGCAACTTGATCTTCCTCTGCTAATCTTCTAATATAGTGACGAATTTCTTTAATACCAGCAGGATCAAGTCCATTAGTAGGCTCATCTAATATTAAAACAGAAGGGTTATGTAACAAAGCTTGTGCAATGCCTAGACGTTGTCTCATTCCTAGCGAATAGCGTCCTACTTTATCTTTGATCACTTTTTCCAATCCAACTAATTGGATTACCTCATTTATTCGTTCTTCTGTTATACCAGGCATCATGCGAGCATAGTGCACAAGGTTCTTCCATCCGCTCATGAATGGATACATTTCGGGATTCTCAACAATGGCACCTACTTCTCTAATGGCTTCTTTAAAATTTGATTGAATACTCTTTCCTTGAATAATCACATCACCAGAAGTGATTTTCATTAATCCTACCATCATTCGAATGGTAGTTGTTTTCCCAGCACCATTTGGCCCTAAAAAGCCAAAAACTTCCCCAGGATAAATGGAAAAATCTAACCCTTTTATAATATGTTTTTTGCCTATCGTTTTTTCTAAAGCTATTAACTTCATAGCTGGATCTGTCATTCATTTTCATCCTTTCTTTTTCTAAGTCATATATAATTACGGTTATAAACGGAAAATCGTTTCATTTTTAACGATAAATCATACTTTCAGACTACTTCATTACAAAACTATCAATCATTTATTTTACTATGTAATAAATAATATCAGTCTACTCCATAGTTTCTTCTTGCAGCGTGGTTGGTTGATCCAACGCCACGACCAAAGGATAATGCATGACTGATTGCGGCATGAACAAAATTTTTCGCTAATTCCACCGCCTTCTCCATCGTTCTACCTTTAGCTAATTCGGCTGCAATGGCAGAAGCATAACTGCAACCTGCACCACTTGTATGAATCGTGTTCACTCTCGGTTTTTCATAATATGCGAATCTTGCTCCATCAAATAATACATCAATTGCTCTGTCTTCCAATGCACCACCTTTAATCAATACATAATTCGATCCTAATTGAAAAAGTTCTTTCGCAGCTTCTTCCATTTCTTCTACATTACCAATTATTGTTTCTCTGTTCAATAGTTTTCCCGCTTCATATAAATTAGGTGTAATAATTGTTGCCAATGGAATCAACTTTTCCTTTAATACCGCAATCGCATCATCTGCTAAAAGCTGTGACCCCATTTTACCGATCATTACCGGATCTACTATTATCTGCTTAGCAGGACAATCCTGTAGCCAAGTAGAGATTTCCTCAATCAATTCTTTTGAAAAAAGCATACCTGTTTTGACCGTATCCACACCAACATGCTCCAAAGCTGCTTCATATTGTGCTCTTACTATTTCTTTATCATGAATGAAAATTCCTTGTTCTGTTTTACTATTATTCGCTACAAATGCTGTAATTGCAGCCATCCCATACACGTCACATTCCTGAAATGTTTTTAAATCAGCTTGGATACCTGCACTACCTTGAGCAGCAGAGCCCGCAATACTTAATACTCGAGCTTTCATAATAAACCCCTTTCTTCCCCTTATATTACCAAATAACAATAGAGACAAAAAACCATACGATCATCATGAATTGAATCAATATTTTTGCAACGACTCCACCCAAAAAACCAAATAATGACCCAATGGCAGCACGAATAGCTTGCTTACCTGTTCGTTTTTGGATTAATTCAATTAGAATGACTACTACAAAGGGAACAATTAAAATCCCGAACGGTGGAATGATAAATGAACCAACAACCACAGCGACACCAGCTATTCGTTCTCCCCATTTACTGCCACCGTACTTTTTAACAAAATAACCATTTGCAAAAATATCCGATACAATTAGTATAATCGTTAAAATCACCATCGATGACCAAAATATCCAAGTGAAACCGGGATCAAAAGTGAAATAACACAAAATAAAACCTATCCATAACATAAGTGGCGAAGGAATAATTGGATACATAATTCCGACAAAACTTAAGATAAAACTTACAATAATTAAAAGCCACATGATGATATCGAACATACAGGTAACACTCCAATCCATTTTTCAAGTACGTGTAAAAGATCGATAAATTCAGAAGAAAGCAGGCGAGGTGACGAAGATGCCAAGGATCAGAAGAGTATCCCACTATCTAAGAAATAACCGTCCCCTCTTTCCCTTAGTATTTCGAACTAGAATAAACATTCTCCATTGCCAAATTAGAGTGATTAATTCGCACTAACCCAGATAAAAAAACTTTTTCTCATAATGAATCGAATTATGTTTTGACATAAATACTTCTTTTCTATAGTGATGAAAATGATTACATCCATCATTCATTCTAATTTGGACTGACAACCGTACCAGCTCTCGGAAAAGCTTTTTTTACAATAGTTAACTCGCTATTTCTTTTTTTCCACTGATTAAACGCATTAAAATAAAGAGGAACACCCTTTGTATTAAAAAAGTCTGCACTTGTCATCGCTTGAATATGAATATGAGGCTGAGTTGAGTTACCTGAGTTTCCGCAATTTGCAATATG
The DNA here is from genome assembly GCF_044383835.1 of Paraliobacillus sp. JSM ZJ581. Taxonomy (NCBI): domain Bacteria; kingdom Bacillati; phylum Bacillota; class Bacilli; order Caryophanales; family Bacillaceae; genus Paraliobacillus; species Paraliobacillus sp. JSM ZJ581. The sequence continues at coordinate 101,164 of NZ_JBISEP010000005.1, read as the reverse complement.
CTCACCTTCTGATACATAATCCCCCTCTTTCACTAAGAGCGAATCCAACTGTAAATGAACGATTGCGATATATACATCCGATTTATTTGACGAGATAATTATATAGTTGCCAGCAACTGCTTCTGGACCTTTACGAATTCTTTCGCTTTGCTTAGCTGCATAAGGTATTAATGTAAGTGGAGAGCGACGTGCTTCATGATCCGGTTCCCCATTATGAATACTAACTACCCTTCCTGAAATAGGTGAAACAATAGGCTTACCAAATGCATAGAAGATTTCAGGTGATTCTGTACCAATAAGTGTCCGCCAACTTACTTTGGGGCTTGTTCTATTCTGTTCATCAACAGCGATAAAGTCGATAGCATACCCTACACCAAACATGTCTGTGCCATGACTTGGGATTTTTTTTGCGGGAGTTGATCCCACCAACCACCTCCCAGTAAAAGGAAGTGAGCCTATTACTTCGGAAACATTACTATTTGATGTATCACTTGACTTATAACCATACATACCGAACACCATCCCTATAATGGTAACCATTAAAATCACCAAGATTTTTTTGGGTAGTATGCTTCACTTTATATCAGAAAAAATATAAAGTGAAGCATACTACCCTTTAAACTTAGGGTTTCTCCTGAAACTAACTAGAGTCCATCAAAAAATATGGAGTTGCCACCAACGACAACTCCATCAAAACCAAGGTGAAAATTTAGTCTTTTGCCAATGTATCAGCAAATGCTTTGACATAAGGTGGTAAATCTGGTGGACGACGACTGGAAATAATGTGACCATCAACAATTACCGCTTCATCATGCCACGTTGCACCTGCATTAGTCATGTCATCCTTGATCCCTGGTGTACTCGTTACTTGCTTTCCTTGTAGAATATTAGCTGAAATCAGTACCCAACCAGCGTGACAAATTTGGCCGATGGGTTTTTTATTTTCATCCATATGTTTAACAAAATCAATCACTTCTGGGTATCTTCTTAACTTATCTGGTGCCCAACCACCTGGTACAAGAATACCATCATAGGAAGCGACATCTACATCTCCAAATGCTTTATCGGATGTTGCAGGTACACCATATTTCCCAACATAGGTTTTATTCGCTTCTTTTCCTACTAAATCTACTGTTGTTCCTTCCTCACGTAGACGAAGTACAGGATACCACAGTTCTAAATCTTCAAAATCATCTTCTACTAATGCAATAATTTTTTTATTAGCAAGACGCATTTTATCCCCTCCTTTGTTTCATTAAACAACCTTATTGTTATTCTTTCCCCAAAGAAAAACCTTCAAACAACCTGCCACCATGTGGTTCTAGCACTTGATCAACTAAATCAATCAGCGGTTGCTTTTCTCCTTTTTTATAAAAATATTCTATTGCATTGATATAACGGTCAGCAAAGCGTTGATCATAGCGTTTCAATTCTCGATAGATCCACTTCGATTCACCAATCCAGCGGTTATTTATTCGTAAATAAAATTCTTGTAATGTAGTTGCTAAACTTAACGCAATACAAACCGCTTCTTCTCGTGCAGTCGCACCAATAAAATCATCAACAAAATCCGTTAATGTATAACGTTGAACCTTAATCGTTTCAGCCGACCAATCTGCAGGGCCTTTTGCAATAATTTCTTTTGCTTCTACTTGCATGACCGATACAATTTCATGATCTCGAATAGCGATACCTTCTGCAACGATCCGAGGTAAAGTAGGCCTACCTATAGCCGCATCCATTGCAAAAAAAGACGGATAGGAAGTGGCATGATGCACAAATACTTCGATTGGCCATCCGAAAGCTACCATCGATTCACGGTAACTATGGTCTATTGTATCATCTATGATGACAATATCTAAATCAGAAGTACTTGTTGCTTCTTTTCGAGCAACACTCCCCCCTAAAATTGCCGCCCTACAATTCGGAAAATATTGATCCACAAACAGTTTTGCCGATTCCAATGCTGATTTTCTCTCCACATTTATTCACCCTTTTGGTATGCTTCAAGCATGATTTGGGTTATTTTATGCAGTGGAGTCGGTAAATTTTCCAATGAAAAATAACGAAGTGCTTTACTTTCCCCATCATTCACCTGTAATTCTCCTGATACATCAGTAGTTTTAAAAAGTGAAATAACATGATACACTTGGTCGCCATTCGGATATTTATCATATAAATGATCACCTGATAAAAATTTTATAAAGCTTAGACTATTCGCACGCAACCCCGTCTCCTCTAACAACTCTCTTTTTGCTGTTTCTTCTAAATTTTCACCAATTTCCATTGCGCCACCCGGCAATCCCCAATCATGTGTATCTGAACGTAGCTGAAGTAATAACTCCTGTTTATCATTGATGACCATTACACCAGCACCAGCCATAATTAATGGTTGTGTCCCAACATAATTACGAAGGGCGAGAATATAATTTTTTGTTGACGCTTTATTTGGCTGCGGTGGCCATTCCTCTGCCAGCATACTATAAATGGCGTGATCAACAAAATAATCAGCTAATTTTTCCGCTTGTCGTATTCGCCCTTCAAACGTAAACCCTAACCTTTCAGGGATCGATCTACTTTTCTGGTTTCTTATTGCCGCTCTAATCTCTACACGGTTCATTGCTAGGTCGTCAAATGCGTGTGTTGTTAGTCCGTGAACAACGCGAGACATAATCCCGTTCCCTTGATAACGTTCCCCTAACCAATAACCAATATGGGCCGTTTTGTTTGTCCAATCAATCAAGTTAAAACCTACTACCCCAACAACGTCACCTTGGTAAATAATTGCTGTCGTCAATGATCTTTTATCTGCATAGCCTTTAATCGTTCCATTGATAAAATATGTTGTATCTTGTACCGTCTTTGTTGCATCCACCCATGGCAACCACTCTCTCAAATAAGCGCGAGATTGATCGGTTAAAGAGAAAATAGCCTCTGCATCTGATCGTTCCAACTTTTTCAATTGTATCTCTTCATCAATTTTATAGGTAAACAATATATGTCATCCTCTCTATTTCTAACGATAGCATATCGCTACAGACCTGAGAATAGAAAAAAGTTATGTATGCTTGTAATTCGTGATTTATTGGTTGCTAGATAGATTAATTCAAGCCTTTCTAGCAGTTCTGTATATAATTACACATCAAAAAGTTCTCATCACCAATTTAACTTATTTAAGGAATATTATGTTAAAATAAAATTAATATAAACGTATATTAAAACAAGGCATTAAATAAAAGGTCAAGGTGGGAAAAACGATGTTTAAAAAACATTATATTGCCATTACGTATGATGTCTGTGAACATAACAATCTATATGAAGATATGAATGAATATATTATTAACCCTTCTACTAACATGTATGACCAAGTAAAAACATTTGCAAAAATAGATATTGCCCCTTTAGTCAAAGTTTATGAATCGTCTACAAAAGATTTTAAAGAGCTACTTTTGTACAAACAATTTGTTTTTAAAGAATATGAATGTAATTGCAATCAGTAGTATTTTTTCTTTTATTAATATTAATAAGTCGTTTTATTTAAATTTGTCTAAAAAGGAGAATGAAAATGCAAAATAAATTACGAAAGTCTTATACAGATAGAGCTATATCTGGCGTTTGTGGCGGTATTGCAGAATTTTTCTGTATATCTCTTCTCTCGGAATAAGAATACTTTTTATCATTTTACCATGGAATTTGCTTATTTATATTATTCTTGCCAACACAATACCTGATAGCCCATCGTCTTTATAAAAGATTGGTGTGGTATCTCAAATAGATCCAAATCTTAAAATAGTTAACGAAGGAGAGTTGCAATGAAAGATTGTTTATTTTGTCATCCCGAATTAGAACCAGCTCAGAACGTGATTATGAGTAATAAATATTGTCTGTTTTTACAGTTGGATCAAGCTAAACAAAAAGGAACTAAACTTGAAGGATCAGGAATAATTGTCCCTAAAAAACATAGAGAAACAGCATTTGATTTAACACGTGAAGAATGGGATGCAACATACACACTCCTTCAAGAGGTGAAAGATTACTTAGATAAAACCTATCAACCGCAAGGATATAACCTTGGTTGGAATTGCGGTGCAGTTGCAGGACAGCACATATTCCACTCGCATTTTCACGTGTTACCTAGATACGAAGATGAACTACTTGCCGGTAAAGGGATTAGATATATATTTAAAAATACTGACGATGACGCTCTTATTAAATAATACTAGTTATAGAAAATCACCAAATTTAAAAACACAGACCTCATTCAGCCTGTGTTTTTACTAACTTCTCACCCAATTATTGATTTTTCACACGTGTAGTTGGCTAGCCGACCTAACAGGATTTTCAGCTAAACTGATAGCTGAAATCACAGATACACCATCCGCTCCAGCAGCTAGAATGGAAGATACGTGAGACGCATTAATGCCTCCAATTGCAACCATTGGCGTGTCACCAATTTTCTCTCTCATTTGTTTCAGCCCCTCTAACCCGATCGGGGTCTTTGCATCTTTCTTCGTACTTGTAGCAAAGACAGGTCCAGCACCTATATAATCAGCACCAGCCTTAGCAGCTTGCTCTGCTTCTATAACATTTGTTGCGGAAACTCCAACAATAAATGAGCTTGGACAACGTTGCTTCACTTCATCAATCGAAGCGTCTTCCTGTCCAACATGTACACCATCTGCCATCACTTCAATAGCAAGTTCTACATCATCATTCACAATAAACGGGACATCGCATTGTTCGCATAATACTTTCATTTTCTCTGCTAATAAGCGTTTGTCCTTGCCAGTTAGCGCCCCTTCTCCCTTTTCTCTAAATTGAAACATCGTAATCCCACCATCTAAGGCGGCTTGCAACACCTTTAGTGGATCTTTATCACCAACATTATTACTCCCCATAATAAAATATACAGCTAAATCTTTCTGCCGAAACATCTTTTATCCCTCACTTAAAATACGATGCGTTATTTTTGCATGTGTTGAAACATCCTCACTCGTTGTTGACGCGAGCGCATCTAAAAATGCAATTTGAAAGCTGCCTGGGTGGTTCACATTTTTTGCGGCTTTTTCCGCAGCGACATTGTAAAAGACAACAGCAGCAGCGGCTGCTTTAACATGATTCTCACCTGTTGCTAGGAATGCTGCAACAACAGAACCTAGTAAACAGCCCGTTCCTGTTACCTTGGTTAATAAAGGTGCACCATTTGATACTTCAAATAAATCTTTACCATCCGTAATCACATCTTTTTCTCCAGTAACCAATACAGGGATTCCTAATTCTTGCTCCGCATGACGTGCAATGGATATGTTATCAAATGAACCCGATGAATCTACTCCTCGAACTTGTGCTTCTAATCCTACTAATTGACTAACTTCTCCAGCATTTCCGCGAATCATCGTTAGTTTTACTTCATTTAAAATTCGTGATGCTACTTGATTGCGATACGGTGTTGCACCTACACCAACTGGATCAAGAACAACTGGAATGCCTTTTTCATTGGCAGCTTTTCCAGCTTCGATCATCACATCAGCTTGGTCCCCCGTTAATGTGCCAATGTTTAATAACAAGGCATCCGCATTTTTTGCCATATCCGCAGCTTCTTCCATTGCGTTAGCCATCACAGGTGAAGCACCTATTGCATACAATCCATTCGCAGTAAAATTTACAACTACTTCGTTCGTAATATTATGAACCAACGGATTTTTCTGACGAACAGCATTAATCAGTGTTGTTAGACTCATTATTATTTCCCCCTTGATTTGGTAGTCCTTGTAATCGATAACCCCAGTGATTCGTTGGACCATTCCCTTTCCCGATGTTTAATGGATAACGAATCGCATCAGTAATAAATTGTTTGCCTAATTTTACTGCTTCCAATGTTGATTTCCCTTTTGCAAGTTCAGCTGTAATGACAGCTGAGAACGTACACCCTGTACCATGTGTATCTTTCGTCTCTATTCGATTGACCGCTAAAAAATGAAATTCCCTATCATAAAATACATCAACTGCTTTTCCATCTAAATGTCCACCTTTAACAACTGCAGATGTTGCACCTAAATCTTCCACAATGACTTTGGCTGCTTTTTTCATATCTTCTTCATTTTTAATGGTAAAACCTACTAAGATTTCAGCTTCTGGAATGTTTGGTGTGACAACCGTTGCTTTAGGTACTAATGTATCTCGAATCACCTTGCGCGAACTCTCTTCCATTAAAGCATCTCCACTAGTAGAAACCATTACTGGATCAATCACATACGGTATACTGTCTGGTGATACATATGTTGCAATAAGCTCCATCATTTCAACTGTAGAAAGCATGCCTGTTTTAATCGCATGAGGTTTGATATCTTGAAAAACAGCATCTAATTGTTTTTCAATAAAATCAATTGGCAGATGATGCACAGCTTGTACCCCTTGTGTGTTTTGTGCAACGGCAGATGTTAGTACACTCATCCCATACACTTCACGTTCTTGAAAAGTTTTTAAATCGGCTTGAATACCAGCACCACCTGTTGGATCCGTCCCCGCAATAGTTAGTGCATGAACAATATTGCTCATTTATTCTCCTCCTCTGCAATCGAATACATACCAAATAAGAAAAACCACTCCTAAGCAATGGAGTGGTTGAATGCATTTATCTATCTTGTTGCATCAATTCAATGAACCGACTCCACTTTCCTACGCTGGCATGACCCAGTTCAGGTTCAAAGGGACCAAAGAATACTCTTTATCTCAGCCGGTAGGCGCCCCTAGTGGTTTCTATTTATTCATAGTATAATCTAAATTAATCATTATTTCACTTATTTGTCAAATATGCGGCATAACTTTTAAATCACACATCATGATTTATACTTATATGAAAGAATTGATTTGTTAGTAATCTTTAGACACGAAGCCTCGCCAGTGGAAAGTGAAGTATCTAAAAATTACCGTAGCATTAACATTTACTATGAATAATCTAAGATCACGTAAAATATTCAACAAAAGCAGTTGGAAATAATTTTTTAATTGTTTCAATAAACACTTGTTTCATCTCTTCTTGCTCTTGATCCGTGTAGACATACTTCCATATCCCATATCTTCCCCATTTGGTTTTTCGCTTCGATTCATTTAATTCCAATTTTGTCATTGGATAATTTTTTTGAATCACTCGTTTTGCCGGTTTTGTAAAGCGATGTTGGATAAGCTCAAAGGTTAAATCTTTCTTTGCTTCAGGAGGAAGTGTTGCCTCTAATTTTTCTAACATAGAAATATAACCTTCTCTCCACCCATCATGTAAATATATAGGCGCAATAATAAAACCTAATGGATAACCTGCCTGTGCAACCTTAGCAGCGGCTTCCAATCGCTCATGTAATCTAGAAGTACCCGGTTCAAAAAACTTAATGACATAATCATCATTTATACTAAAACGAAAGCGTGTCTTTCCTTTATGATCAGCATCTAAAAGATGATCAACATGAGCAAATTTTGTTACAAATCGTAATCGACCATGATCGGACTGACCAAAATATTCAATTGCTCCTTTTAACGTATGTGTTAGATGATCAATCCCAACAATATCAGATGTACAAGAGGCTTCAAAGCGAGTTATCTCAGGTGACCTTTCCTTCATGTATGCTTCCGCAGCATCAAAAATTTCTTCGGTATTCACATACGTGCGAATATACGGCTTACTTCCCATCGTTGTTTGTAAGTAACAATAATGACAGTGCCCCATACATCCTGTCGCAAACGGTATTGCATATTCTGCAGAAGGCTTTGACGTATCAAATTTTAATGTTTTTCTGAGACCCACCACAAGTGTTGATTTAGCGTTACGATACTTTTGAAAATCATTATCTCCAGGTAAATTGCGAACTTGATTATGTGACGTCGTTTCTCTAATTTCTATATCCATATTAGAAAATTTTTCATACAATGACTTCCCTAATGGATAATCCATTGCTTTAGGTTCAAAATAAACTAATTGAGGGACAAATGGCTTAACCATCGTATCCCTCAACTTCCGTATTACCGAATGCTTGTTGGAAAGCTACCTCTGCCTCATGCTCTGTTTGATAAATAGCAACTTCCTCAGAAAGCGGGTAATATGTTTCATACATGAATAATGCTAACTCATTTGGACGATTAGGATGATTTACCACTGCAGCCTGCTGAACATTGGCAACACCTTGAACATGTGGATTTCTTATAATCACATAAGCAACGTCACCTGGATGAAAAGATTTGTTTTCTATTTCCATATCTTTCACCTAACTTTCTTTAAGTTAGGTGTAGTGTCTCCTGAATGAAAAAAAATATTATTTAGGTATACCAATGGCATTTAATGGCCAAATACGAAAGACAACATCACCGATAACCGAATCTTCTTCAATAAAGCCAAACCTACGACTATCTCTACTGACTGGACGATTATCACCTAAAACAAATAAGTATCCATCTGGCACCACCGTCTCTCCTGTTATTTGTTCCAGTGTGAAATTTTCCGTAAAAGAATTACCGAAAAAAGCTTGCTTCTCATCGGTTAAATATTCTTCTTGATACGCTGTTCCATTAATATATAGTACATCATCCTTCATTTCAATCGAGTCGCCTGGTAATCCGATTACTCGCTTCACATAATTTTCATCGGCATCTGGGGCTTGAAAAGCAATTTCATCAAATCGATCAATTGGAGTGACCTTGCTAATCATAATACGGTCTCCATCTTGAAATGTTGGAAACATGGACTCTCCTTTGACAATCGAAGGCGTTATTAAAAATTCTCGTACTACAAACACAATCACTAATGCAATAATGATTGCTTTTAGCCACGAGAATAGCTCACGTACAATCCCATTAAGCATAAATTTCCACTTCTTTCTATAATAATCTATATTTTAATCAAAAGTATTATTTCTATTATTCTATCACTTATCTGTATCGTTATGTGAATGAATCTTTTAATTGTCCTAAGAAAATACTTTTTTGGAAAGTTGCTAGGTATGCCCTACTGTTTTATACTATCTTTATATAACACTTTATTCATTTGGAGTTGTCGTTATGTCGAAACGTTTTTCAACAAAAAATATATTATTTGTGATTGGAATTATTTTTGTAGCTTTCAATCTACGGCCTGCGATCACATCGGTCGGCCCATTAGTTGGTACTATCCGTGATCAAATGGGATTAGCAAATTGGAATGTTGGACTAATCACTAGTTTACCACTACTCTCTTTTGCAATTATGTCGCCATTAGCACCAAAACTACGTAACCGCGTAGGCAATGAACTTTCCGTCCTAATCGGACTAATTCTTTTATTCCTTGGTATCATTACTCGTATAATTCCTCATAGCATTCCATTGTATGCTGGAACAACTTTTATCGGGTTAGGCATTGCCATTTGTAATGTATTATTGCCAGGTATTATTAAAGAAAAATTTCCTAATCACATTGGCCCAATGACTGGCGTGTACACAACTTGCATGTCCGTTTTTGCCGCTATTGGCTCTGGTGTAAGTGTTCCACTAGCTGAAACAGCAGGATTAGGATGGGAGTATACCTTAGCCATTTGGTCTACTCTAACATTCATCGCTCTTATTATATGGTTCATTCTATATCGCACTCAACCAAAAACAACTGAACTTGATTTCTTTGCAACAACTGGAAGTAATCTTCTACGCTCTTTTTTAGCATGGCAAGTCACATTATTTATGGGATTACAATCGTTTTTATTTTACGTAACCATCTCTTGGTTGCCTGAAATATTACAAGCACAAGGCGTTTCCATTGCAACAAGTGGTTGGTTATTATCGTATATGCAATTTGTTAGTTTGCCCACTGCTTTCTTGACTCCAATCATTGCAGGACGGTTAAAAAAACAACAAAGTATTATTATTACACTCGGATCCATAGCAATTATCGGATTTAGTGGTATTTTATTAGCTGATTCCTTCCATTTTCTCGCCCTTTTCATTACACTAATTGGATTTGCTCAAGGTGGAAGTATGAGTTTAGCTCTTACATTATTAGGGTTACGAGCAAAGCACGCAAAGCAATCAGCCCAACTATCTGGCATGGCACAGTCATTTGGCTATTTACTCGCAGCAATTGGCCCCATTCTGATTGGCTCTATTTATGATTTTAGCCATTCTTGGACCATTCCAATCATCGTTATTCTACTTATATCAATTTTAATGATAGTATTTGGTATTGGTGCTACAAGAGATAAATATGTGTGATTTTTTGGTGTAAGAAATGTTTATCCATTCATGTATTGTTGTAAATTAATAGATGATAGAGCTGGCAAAGCATGAATTGAACACATGCTTTGCCCCTTTTTTTTAATATATTGGAGCTTTTTTTAAATTTAAAACGTATATATACTATAGCGTTTTGATAAAAGGAGGGGTACATATTGAGATTTTAGAAATTTATTGGATACTACTTTGGAGCAGTCTAGCCGTTGCGATCCTTTCATTGTTTTTAGGTGATATTTTTGAAGGGCTTTTTGAGGGGTTAGGAGAAGTGTTTAATCCATTACTCTTATTTGGAACACTAGCTGTTGTTAGTGGATCAGGCGTATTACTTACCAAATATACAGGTATTTCACACATCTATGTACTTATAATCAGTCTAATGATTGGATTACTTGCTTATTTCGTTATTTATTATTTATTAGTAATACCGCTCTCCAATGCAGAGAGCTCAACTTCCGTCTCTATTCATGATTTAGTCGGGAAAACTGGAGAGGTGATTACTTCCATCCCGGCTAATGGGTATGGTGAGGTTTTCATTGCTTCTACCAACGGAAGTAGAAGTGAAACAGCAAGAAGCTTTGATTATGTTGACTTAAAACAAGGAAGTGAGATTGTTGTGATTGAGGTAAAAGAACAAATTTTATATGTTGCTGCACTTACTAATGATTTATAGGAGGAGTAGAGATGGACTTTTTAATTGTAATTGGTGTTGTCGCTGCGATTATTGTTTCATTTGTTATACTGTTTGCAGTTCGTTATAAAACAGTGGGTGCAGACGATGCAATGATTGTCACTGGTAGTTTCTTAGGTAATAAAAACGTGCATAAAGTCGATGATGGTAGCGGAATAAAAATCGTTCGTGGTGGAGGCGCATTTATTGTTCCTGTGTTTCAACAAGCAGAGAATATTAGCCTTCGATCACACAGCTTAGATATATCTACACCAAATGTTTACACAGAAAACGGCGTTCCTGTTATGGCAAACGGTACCGCCATTATTAAAGTGCAAAGTACTACAGAAGGAATTGCTACTGCCGGTGAACAATTTTTAGGGAAAAACGATTCCGAATTACGTAAGGAAGCACAAGAAGTATTAGAAGGACATTTGCGAGCCATTCTCGGTACGATGACTGTAGAGGAAATTTATAAAAATCGTGAACGCTTTGCGCAAGAAGTACAAACTCAAGCAGCAGTTGACTTAAAGAAAATGGGCTTGCAGATTGTTTCTTTTACTATTAAGGATGTGCAAGATGATAATGGATACCTAGAGGCGCTAGGTAAACCACGTATTTCTGAAGTGAAGCGTGATGCCCAGATTGCTGAAGCGAATGCGTTAAGAGATGCTAGAATCAAAAGAGCTGAAGCAGAACGAGAAGGGAAAAGCGCAGAACTTGTGAGCGAAACACAAATCGCAGAAGCAACAAAACAAAAAGAACTTAAAATCGCTGCCTACAAACGCGAGCAAGATACAGCTAAAGCGGAAGCAGATATGGCGTACAAATTGCAAGAAGCAAAATCTGGACAACAAGTAAAACAAGAAGAGATGCAAGTTCAGCTTGTCGAGAAAAATAAACAGATTGAAATTGATGAAAAAGAAGTAATAAGAAAACAACGTCAATATGAAGCAGAAATTTCAAAAAAAGCGGAAGCAGAGCGTTATGCGACGGAACAAAAGGCAGAAGCAGACAAAGTTACTCGTGTGAAGCAAGCCGAAGCGGAAGCGGCACAAATTCGATTGGACGGGGAAGCTGAAGCGGACGCGATTCGAATGAAGGGTCTTGCCGAGGCAGAAGCAAAAGAAAAAATCGCAGACGCAATGGCCAAATATGGCGAAGCAGCTATATTAGAAATGATTATTACAATGCTTCCTGAATTTGCAGCAAGAGTAGCAGAACCTGTTGCTTCGATTGACAAAGTAACAGTGGTTGATAATAGTAATGGTGAAGGAGATGGCGCAACACGCATGAGCAGTTACGTGACCAAGCTAATGAGCCAACTCCCAGAAACTTTAAAAGACGTTTCCGGCGTTGATTTAAAAGGCATGTTAGACCAAGTAGCCAATAAAAATGAGCAGAAAATCAACGAAAACTTAAAGCCAACGACTACGAATACACCCGAAGTGTAAACATTCAAATCCCCCTACTATGTCTTTAATAAAAAGATGTAGGGGGATTTTACTTATTATAGTTGTTGGAGGAAGTTTAGCACTTTTTTTAGTTAAGCACCCTCTGTGAAATTAGTATTGTTGTTAATCTGGTCGATTACTTGAATAATACCTTGTGCATCTCCTATATTATTCTGAAATAATTCGGTAATGCTACCGAATGATCGAAATGGATCTTCTCTTAATACTTTTTTCTCCAAATAACCGTTGGAAACAATATAATCGACAATAAGATGAACAAATTTAATTTGATGACTATTCAATCGTTCCTCTGATAAAAACTCTGAAAAAGCTGCTAAAGCTGTGTTTCGATCAAGTCCTACCGTTTGATGAACCAGTCTTGTTATTGATGTATCACCAAACTCGTTTTGATAGTCTTCCTTTGTACCTAACTCATCCCATAAAATATGCTCTAATTGTTCCACATCTTGTTTCGTCAATGGTTTATTGTGATGCAACTTATAAATGGCTAGCTTGTCTTGATGTTCTTTTAAATATTGACTAACTCGTTTTCGATAGTTTTTCAGATCATTTGCACCATAAAAATTAGCTTTCCCCTCAGCTATTACTTCAAATTCATCTTTTGACGTGACTGTTAATCCAATTAAGATACTATCAAAGTAATCAAAGTTTGCCTTGTAGTTGTGATAAATAATAGGGTAACCTTCATCAATAATAATTAAATCAAAATAGCCTACTATAAATAACAGACTGTTTCCTAAATGCTAAAAAATCATCGCTTTTATTTTTGTATCTATTCAACGTTTATTTTCAATAAAAAAAGGGGACATGTTTTATTAAATTTATTCGTAAAATATAAGTCAATTTTTAACCTTCTACAATCCTTTGACATGTATACGTAAGAAACGAAAAAAATGTTTCGTAAATACTGAACTTGACACAAATCCGCCTTTGACTTTCCGCTATCATTGTATCATCATAAAATAAGACTTCAACTTTTCAAGCATAGGAGGTGAATACAGATGACATTAGAATTAATTGGACAATTATATAGTGACCTTCATCCAATGTATATTTATTTGACCTTTTATATTGCATTGATATGTTCCTATGGCTTGCTATATGTAACACATCATCAACTGTCCAAACAGCGTCATGCATTTAAAAATAATTATCACGCTGTCTATCTTCGTACACAAGAAGCAATCTTCCATCTTAGTCAGTGGCAAGACATTCGCAAATGGATCACGATAAAAATGAAGCGCAAAGAAAGCCCAGATGATGATGAAGACACCCATTCCTCCATATTCTATCTAAACTTACGAACATTACTAGGAGGAAAAATATGCACATACAATCTGTATTTACCTACATTAAAAAATATCGGTTTATTATTTTAGCTTTATTAGCGGTAATTGTCTTATCGGGCTGTCAAGCAGCTGCATCAGGCGAGCCAATTGATCCAGAAACAGCAGGATTTTTTGATAAATATTTTGTTCTAACATTCTCGGAGATTATAAAAGGCGTAGCGTCTTTCTTAGGAGGGAATTACGGTTTATCGATTATTTTTGTTACAGTGCTCATCCGTTTAGCGCTGATGCCACTAATGTTAAAACAATCAAAAAAAAGCTATCAAATGCGTGATAAGATGGCAATCATCAAACCTGAAATGGAAGCAATCCAAGAGAAATATAAAGGGAAAAAAGACGCTGAATCTAAAAACAAGATGCAACAAGAAACGATGCAACTTTATCAAAAGTATAATTTTAACCCCATTGCATCAATGGGGTGTCTACCAATGATTATTCAATTTCCAATTTTAATTGGGTTTTATTACGCAATTCGTACGACACAAGAAATTGCGCAACACAGCTTTTTATGGTTCAATCTCGGTCAAAGTGATTTAATCATGCCTTTTATTGCCGCTGCGATATATTTTATTCAATTTCGCGTCACACAAATTGGAATCGATCCTGCGCAAAAGAAACAGATGGCGTTTATGGGCTTGATATCCCCATTAATGATTGGATTTGTATCCTTCAATGCGCCAGCTGCTTTACCATTGTATTGGACAGTTGGAGGAATATTTTTAATTTGCCAACAACTATTGTCCAAAAAATTATATATGCCAAAACAGTCACTAGCATCGACTAGTACTGGCCAATAATAACAAAACCCCCTTTTGAGTGCATTCAGACAAAAGGGGGTTCTATTATTTATAATGCTTTAGCTACTACTTCTACGTCAATATTACCACGTGTTGCTTTGGAATATGGACAGAAATCATGCGCTTGTTTAGCTAATTCTTCTGCTTCTTGTTGTGAAACACCTTTGATTTCCACATGCAGTGTAACACCTATTTTAAATCCATTATCTGCTGGATCCTTCATTAAACTAACATCTGCTCTAATCGTAGAATCTATCTCTTTGTTCTGCTTAGAAGCCATTAAATTAAGTGCTCCATCGTAGCAAGCTGCATATCCCGCAGCAAATAACTGCTCTGGATTGGATCCTTTTTCACTCGATCCAGAACCAGGTTGAACGAGAGTCAAATCGATTAAACCGTCATCTGATTTAACATGACCCTCACGCCCACCTTTTGCTGTTGCATGAGAAGTAAATAATACGTTACTCAATTGAAACACTCCTTAAAGTAAGATTACAGGATTTTGACTATCCTACATGGAGTATTCCTGTTTCTCTCAATTTTAAACTTTTTTTATACTATTTCTTGCAAAAATATTGCTCCCTCGTATATTTAGGCATTTTTTCGTATAATCAAACAAAAAGGAGTCTAAAGTACTAAATGATATAATAAACTTATAAATGCCTAAATTAGCGGTTTGATTCGTTTTTTTAAGCATGTTATCATTTTAAAGTTAGCAAAAATAATAGATTTTTGAAAATTTATTATGTTTTAAAATCACGATTAACGTTTAATAAACAGTCGTGATTTTTATTTTATAAAAACATACGAAAACAAGAAAATAAAACACATCAGGAGTGTGACCTAGAAATGGAATTACAAGAAAACCCCCAGTTACTATGGTTTATTGGGGTATACGCCGTTCTTATGGTCGGCATCGGAATTTATATGTCAAAGAAAGTATCAAACAGTAAAGATTTCATTTTAGCTGGTAAAAGTCTCGGTCCTATTGTATTAATGGGGACTTTATTAGCAACATGGACAGGTAGTGGAAGTATTTCAGGGGGGGAAACATCTGTTGCTTTTAGTTTTGGGATTTTTCCTTCATTAATGTTAATGATCCCAACGATTATTGGTATTTTCATTCTTTATACGATCGCCCCTAAGATTCGAGCCTTTGGCAAATATACGATCTCAGGCATCCTTGAAGCAAAGTATGGCCCTTTTGCACGTAATCTTGCAAGTGTAATTGTTATCTTAGCTTACGTAGGTATTGTCTCTTATCAAATGACTGGTCTTGGATTCATATTAAATTTAACTACTGGAATGAGCGTTGAACTTGGTACTATCATTGCATCTGGATTAATTATATTCCTTGCTATGATTGGCGGACTGCGCTCTGTATCGCAAACAGATGCCATTAGTGGATTTTTAATGGTCGGTGCCTTAATTATTACCGTTCCGATTATTATTTCTGTCGCCGGAGGATGGGACACGATTGTTGCTAATGTGCCAGATTCCCATATGACAACGACTGGTGGATTGACGACAATTCAATTGATGGGCTATTTATTGCCATCATTATTTCTTTTATTAAGTGATCAAAACATGTATCAACGTTTAGCTGCTTCAAATGGGGATAAGTCAGCAAAACGTGCAGCGCTGAGTTGGTTAGGTGTGATGCTCCTTATTTCACCAGCTATTTCTATTATTGCCTTTGCCTCTCGCTCACTCTTTCCAGACATTGACCCTGGAATGGCATTAATGACAACTACAACTGTATTACCATTAGGTGTCGGTGGAATTCTACTAGCAGCTGCTGCCGCATTTATTATTACAACAGGAAATTCCTATTTACTTTCCGCAGCAACAAATATGACGTATGATATATATGGAAAGTATATTAATAAGCATCCATCAGACAAAAAACAATTAGTTATGACGAAAGTATTTATTATTGTCCTTGGTGTGTTATCTTATTTATTAATCAGTTTTTTCCCGACAGTATTAGAAGTTCAAATGTATTCTTACACCGTTTATGGCGCGGGAATCACACCTGCTATTTTAGCAGTATTCTTTTGGAAACGGGTAACAACAATAGGCGGTATTTCTTCCATGATTGCTGGTGTTGTCACCACATTAGTATGGGAGTTAGTACTTAACACACCATTTGAATTAAACAGTTCTGTTGTTTCTGTTCCAGTAGCAATTATTATTTTAATTCTAGTATCATTAGCTACACAAAAGAAAAATTAAATGAGACAGCGGTGAGGGACATGACTGAATCATGTTCCTTATTCCATTTCACGTAAGCAGGTCTTGTGACAATTAATTGAAATAATAAAGGAGTTTTTGATATGAATCAACGTTTGCAAATTTTGAAAAATTGGTTACATCAAGAAGAAGTGGAAGTTGCTTTTTTAAATTCCCCAGAAAATGTATATTATTTATCTGATTTTCTTACTGATCCACACGAACGCTTAATGGGAATCCTTGTATTTAAACAGGCTGAACCAATATTTCTTTTACCATCAATGGAAGTGAATCAACTAAAAGATACCGGTTGGAAATATGAAATTATCGGCTATGCTGATCACGAGAATCCTTGGGACTTCATCCAAGTATCACTTGAAGCTAGAGAGGTCACGGAAGCAAAGGCTGTTGCTCTTGAAAAAGAAGTGCTTTCATATGGACGTTCCGAGTCATTACTTCAATTTTTCCCGAAGGCACGTGTTCGTTCCGTTGAAGATAAGTTGAATGAGATGCGTGTTGTAAAAGATGCTAATGAAATTGAGATTATTAAGCGCGCTACCAAAATGGCGGATTATGGTGTTCAAGTAGGAATTGACGCGCTTGAAGAGGGCATTACTGAAATGGAGGTACTAGCTAAAATTGAGTATGAACTAAAGAAAAAAGGCATTCGAGAAATGTCGTTCTCTACGATGGTTTTATTTGGCGAGAAATCTGGTGATCCACACGGTAATCCTGGAAATCGCAAATTGAAGGCTGGAGATATGGTTTTATTCGATTTAGGCGTGGTTCTTGATGGCTACTGCTCAGACATTACAAGAACAGTTGCCTATAAATCTGTGACAGATAAACAGAAAGAAATCTATGATATTGTATTAAAAGCTGAACTTGCAGCTTTAGAGGCGAGTAAACCAGGTGTTCGTATTGGTGATCTTGATACGGTCGCAAGAGATATCATTACAGAAGCGGGATATGGCGACTACTTCCCACATCGAATCGGCCATGGCATGGGAATTAATGTACACGAGTTCCCTTCAATGAGCCATTTAAACGATGGTATTTTGAAAGAAGGGATGATTTATACGATTGAACCCGGCATTTATATACCTGGTTTAGGCGGCGTTCGAATTGAAGATGATGTACTAATTACGAAAGACGAATGCGAGACACTAACAAAGTTTCCGAAAGAACTACAAATTATAGAGTAAAATTTTTGCGTGAGCGCCGATATTTTTGCGTGCTCATCTCCCAAAACCGGAGATGAGCATTTTTTCTCTAATAGAAAAAACTCTAAAAAAAAGAAGCCGCATTTGGCTTCTCTTCTATGATATGAATTTCTCTCGATTTAAAATATCTTCAGCATTCTTCACACGGTCTTCTGTTGGAGGTTCTACTCCTTCAAGCGGATATTCAAGACCGAGCGTTTCCCACTTATAAACACCGAGTTTATGATAAGGCAATACCTCTATTTTCTCAACGTTATCTAGCGTAGCAATAAAATCAGATAATCGTTGTAAATAAATATCATTGTCACTATGACCAGGAACTAATACGTGGCGAACCCAAATTGGTACATTTTTTTGATCCAAATATTTTGCCATATCAATGATATGTTCGTTTGATACACCTGTTAATTCTTTATGTTCAACTGGGTCAATATGCTTCAAGTCTAATAATACTAAATCAGTTACTTCCAATAGTTTATCTAAATTTTCCATGAAACGAGGTGAGCGACTAAAACAACCGGCAGAACTATCAATTGTTGTGTGGACACCTAACTTCTTAAGTTCAGTAAATAATTCAACTAGGAACTCAGCCTGAAGTAACGGTTCTCCTCCACTTACTGTTACCCCACCATTGGTTGATTGGAAAAAAGGAAGATAGCTTTTAATATCTTTCACTAAATCTTCTACTGACATCTCTTTCCCTTCACCCATTTTCCACGTATCAGGGTTATGACAAAATTTACAACGCAAAAGACATCCTTGTGTAAAAATGACATAACGTAAGCCAGGTCCGTCTACTGTACCACATGTTTCTATTGAATGAATTCGACCTTTCATGTTGTTCGCCCTCCCCTAAATTTCAGAAATAAGAAGGGAAATCCCTTCTTATTTCGTCTTACATACTTTCATGGAACGTACGATTAATTACGTCAATTTGTTGTTCTCTTGTTAATTTAATAAAGTTAACAGCATAGCCAGATACACGGATTGTCAATTGTGGATATTCTTCTGGATGATCCATTGCATCTAGTAACGTTTCACGGTCAAATACGTTTACGTTTAAGTGATGACCATTTTTAATAGCATAACCGTCTAGCATTCCTGCTAAATTGGCTTTTCTCGCATTTTCATCTTTACCTAATGCTTTAGGTACAATAGAGAATGTGTTAGAAATACCATCTAGCGCATATTCATATGGCATTTTTGCAACTGAGCTTAATGAAGCCAGTGAACCGTTTTTGTCACGTCCGTGTAATGGGTTTGCACCTGGAGCAAATGGTTCGCCCGCTTTACGGCCATCTGGTGTGTTACCAGTTTTCTTACCATATACAACGTTAGAAGTAATTGTAAGAATAGATTGTGTATGAACAGAATTACGATACGTATGGTGTTTCTTAATTTTGTTCATAAAGGTTTTAACAAGATCAGCTGCAATATCATCTACACGATCATCATTGTTTCCGTATTTAGGGAAATCTCCTTCAATTTCATAGTCAACAACAAGACCATCTTCATCACGAATTGTTCTTACTTTAGCATATTTTATCGCACTCAATGAGTCTGCAACAACAGAAAGTCCTGCAATCCCACATGCCATAGTACGCAATACTTCACGATCATGCAATGCCATTTCTATTCTTTCATAGCTATATCTATCATGCATGTAGTGAATGATGTTTAACGCATTTACATATAGTTCTGATAACCAATCTAAGATTGTATCGTATTTCTTCATTACTTCATCATAGTCTAAATATTCAGAAGTGATTGGTGCATAGTTTGGAGCTACTTGGATTTTTAGCTTCTCATCTACTCCACCATTAATTGCATAAAGTAATGCTTTTGCAAGGTTTGCACGAGCACCAAAGAACTGCATTTGTTTACCAATGCGCATTGCTGATACACAACATGCGATACCATAGTCATCACCATAATGTTCACGCATCAAATCGTCATTTTCATATTGAATAGAGCTTGATTTAATAGACATATTAGCACAATATTTTTTGTAGTTATCAGGCAACTTCGTAGACCATAACACCGTTAAGTTTGGCTCTGGAGCTGGTCCTAGATTATCTAACGTGTGCAAGAAACGATAAGAGTTCTTCGTAACTAATGGACGACCATCTTCTGCAATACCTGCTAATGATTCTGTTACCCAAGTTGGGTCACCACTAAATAATTCATTATATTCAGGTGTTCTTGCAAATTTCACAAGACGCAGCTTCATTACGAAATGGTCAACTAACTCCTGTGCTTCTTCTTCCGTTATTACTCCGTTTTGAATATCTCTTTCTACATAAATATCTAAGAAAGTAGATACACGACCTAGACTCATTGCAGCACCATTTTGCTCTTTAATTGCTGCTAAATATCCAAAGTATAACCATTGGAAAGCTTCTTGTGCAGTTGTTGCTGGTTTTGAAATATCAAACCCGTAAGCTGCGCCAAGCTGCTTTAGTTCTTGTAACGCACGAATTTGTTCTGATGTTTCTTCACGGTCACGGATAATATCATCTGTCATTGTTCCGTTACCAATTAGATCAAGATCTTTTTTCTTTTCGGCAATCAAGTGATCCATACCATAAAGTGCTACACGACGATAGTCACCAATGATACGTCCACGTCCGTATGCATCAGGTAATCCTGTTACAACACCCGCTTTACGAGCCGCTCTAATTTCTGGTGTGTACGCATCAAATACACCTTGGTTATGTGTTTTACGGTAATCTGTAAAAGTTTTTACTACTTCATCATCAATTTTATATCCATAAGATTCTGCAGCAGCTACTGCCATACGAATTCCACCAAATGGTTGTAATGAGCGTTTGAATGGCTCATCTGTTTGAACACCGACTACTTTTTCTTGTTCTTTATTCAAATATCCGGCGCCATGAGAAGTGATTGTAGATACGATTTTTGTATCTAAATCATACACTCCTCCATTCTCACGTTCTTTCTTCGTAAGATCCATTACTTTGTCCCATAATGCTTTTGTTGCATCGGTTGGGCCAGCTAGAAATGCTTCATTTCCTTCATATAACGTAAAATTCTTTAAAATAAAATCACGAACATCAATTTCCTTTTGCCATTTACCTTCACGGAAGCCATCCCAAGGATTTTTTTGTGTAACTTCTTCTGCTACTTTCATTTCCTTTACCTCCTTAAATAATAACATTTGTCTATTTATGCACAAATGTTTAACAATTATCCTTTAACTTAACTACATTATATACCTTCTCAACCATAAAATAAAGTGAAAAAGATCACATTTTTAAACTGTTATAATAAATGTTCTTAAAATGTTCAAATTTTAACACGATAAAGTTTTGATGTAAAACACAAATACAGCATCCGCATACAACGTTGATATATCAATGTTTTTATTACGTGATATAAAACACAAATTAAAGTTATATAATTATAACAGATAAACTGTACTATACTGTTATAGTTATATAAAATGAAATTATTATAACAGAAATTCAGAATTAAATTCTAAATAGTTTACTTGCTTTATATTTTATTTGTTCTGAAATATTGGCTGATAATCTGTAATGTTTATTTAAAAACAAGAAAAACACCTGTTTTCTTCATTAAAAAGAAATAGGTGTTTCTCTTTGCTTATGCCCACCACATATCGGCAGGTTGCTCATAAATCATAACAGATTTTAAATTTTCTACAGCACGCATGAAACCTTCTTCAATGGACATGATTGGGTCTTCGTGTTCGATGCTAACAACATGATCATAACCATATGTTCGAAGCGCACTAATAATATCACTCCATACCTTTACCGAATGACCATAGCCTACAGAACGGAAACTCCATGCACGTGATTGTACTTTGCTATATGGTTGCATGTCTGTTAACCCATACATATTGACATGTTCTTGATCAATATAGGTATCTTTTGCATGAAAATGATGAATTGCATTTGCCTTACCCAAAATCTTCACTGCTGCCACAGGGTCAATTCCTTGCCACCATAAATGACTTGGGTCAAGATTTGCACCAATTGCTTCACCCGTTTGTTCACGTAATTTTAACATTGTATGTGGCGTGTGAACTAAAAAACCAGCATGAAGTTCTATCCCAATTTTAACGTTGTTTTCTATAGCAATTGCGTTGATCTCTTTCCAATAAGGAACAAGCTTTTCTTCCCACTGCCATTTTAGCACCTCACTGTACTCCTCTGGCCAAGGAGTAACTGGCCAATTCGGAAATTTTCCACCCTCAGAATCACCAGGGGTACCAGAGAATGTATTAACAACAGGCACATTCATAAGCCCAGCAAGTTTAATTGTTTTAACCAATGTGTCATGTGACGCTTTTCTAAAAACTACATCTGGAGAAATAGGGTTTCCATGACAACTTAGTGCACTAATGGTTAAGCCACGTGATGTCACTTTTTCTAAAAAAGAAGTACGTGCTTGTTCATTTTCTAATAATGTATTTAATTTTAAGTGTGCATCACCAGGATAACCTCCAGTACCAATCTCAACCGCATCTAGACCAGCATTTTTTACGTAATCTAACATCGACTCTAACTTTTTATCTGAAAATAGTACTGTGAATACACCTAACCGCATCATCGATTCACTCCCTGTATATGTTACTAACATTATTTTAAATATTACTGGCTTAAGGTAATTTTCTTTCCTGTCTCATTTGATTCTATTGCAGCAAGAATAATTTCTAATGACTTTTTACCTTCTTCACCGTCAATTAGAGGTTTCTCATTCGCTTGTATCTTATGAATAAAGTGATCAATCACCCCTGTTGAGGTTTGTTTTCCTTCTTCATTTGATTGAATTGCTCCTAATTCATAGTTAACTCTGCTTCCACTCGTATACGTTGCAATCAAGCTATAGTTAGGATCATCTTCTATGCGAAGCACCCCTTTTTCTCCATAAATCACTGTGGCATTATCTTCGTTCACTTTATACGCCCAGCTTGCAGTCAATGTACCGATAATACCTGATTGGCTTTTTAAAATACAAACAGCATTATCGTCAACGGTAATGTTATCTTTCGCATTTGCTTCTACAATGGCTGATACATCAGTAAATTCCTCACCTAAAATGTAGCGAATAAGGTCGGCTTTATGTACGCCTAAGTCACCCATTGCACCCATGATCGCATCTTCTTTTCTAAAAAACCACGATTCTTTCCCATCTGCACTCCAGCCTTCTGGACCACCATGACCAAAAGCTGTCCGGAAGCTATAAACTTTTCCAATAGCCCCTTCTGCTATTAAATCTTTCGCCTTTTTATGTGAAGGAACAAAGCGTTGGTTATGCGCAATCATCAATGTTTTACCACTTTTCTCACTTGCGACAATCATCGCTTGGGCCTCTTCTTTTGTTGTTGCCATTGGTTTTTCACACAACACATGATTGCTGTAGTTAAGAGCTGCAATGGAAACAGGTGCATGAAGCACGTTAGGTAGACACACACTAACCACATCTAACGATTCCTTTTCAAGCATCTCATTATAATCGGTATAGACTGCTCCACCATAAATTTCTTGCATTGCTTTAGCACGCTCTTCTACAATGTCACATAAAGCGACTATCTCAACTTGATTATTCTGATTGTATTCTGGTAAATGTCGGTGCTTACTAATACTACCGCATCCAACAACTGCTACTTTAATTTTTCCCATGTTTCATCACTCCTTGAAATTTCAATTTTGATCAGAGTACCGTAATCCTATGTTTTAATCTTTCTTTGAAATCTTTTCAATTGATGCGTGGTTTCCATAGCTCGGTTGATGCGTATCCGTTAGCTTTAACCATGTAACAGCATTTTTAATTACCGTTTGAATTTCGTCATTATAATAGGTTGGATATGTTTCATGCCCTGGTCTAAAATAGAAGACTTTCCCACGTCCACGTTTATACGTTGCACCACTCCGAAAGACTTCTCCACCTTCAAACCAGCTAACAAAAAGAAGTTCATCCGGTGTCGGAATATCAAAATGTTCGCCGTACATTTCTTCTTTTTCAAGCTCGATATAACTTCCGAGACCTGATGTGATTGGGTGTGTTGGGTCAATCACCCATAATCGCTCACGATCATCCGCTTCACGCCATTTTAAATCACAGCTTGTTCCCATTAAACGTTTGAAAATTTTCGAAAAATGAGCCGAGTGTAGGATAAGTAACCCCATACCTTGAAGAACACGTTGTTGAATTTTGTCTACCCATTCGTCTTTCACTTCATCATGAGCTAAGTGTCCCCACCAAATTAAGACGTCTGTTTGGTTTAATAAATTATCAGACAAGCCATGGTTCTCTTCATCTAATGTCGCAGTTACTACCTCGTGACCTGCTTCTGTTAAAAAATCACAAATCGCACCATGTATACCTTTTGGATAAATTTCTCTTACTTTTTGATTTTTTTGTTCATGCCTGTTTTCGTTCCAAATTAATATACGCACTGTTTAGCCACCTTCATTTCACTTTACTTTGTTTTATATGATGAGTGATAATTTACGATGTTCAAACACTATCATCATATTTCTAGTTAACCGATTAAAATTGAACGCGTTGATTTGTTTTTCCGGATTGATAGATAGCATGAATCATTTGTTGCGTCTTTAATCCTTCTTCTGCAGGAATATCTAGTTGATTGACTTTTCCTTGTAAAAAATCATAGAAATTATTGATTTGCTTTACGTGACTTACACCCCAATACCCTTTTACACCTGAATCATACGTAAACGCCTCAAGCGGGTTATGATCTGCAATAAAGGTTCGACCATCATGTAATGTCACAGTTGCTTGATCTGCTACCATCTTTGCGATTCCTTTTTCACAGTGTAATTCAATTTCTACAGGGGCATCATAAGTATAATAGTTAATTGCGTGAAAAGCTGTCACAACACCATTTCGATAAGCAATAATCCCTTCAGCAGCATCTTCTACCTCTATAAATTGATGAGCGCGGTTACTGATGGAAGCATCAACATATTCCAATTCACTATCAACAAACCAACGCATTAAATCCATTGTATGAATCGCTTGATCAATAATCACACCACCACCTTCTTTATCCCATGTACCTTTCCAATCACTGTTTTGGTAATATGTATCAGAACGATCCCATGTCACCTGAAGTTTCCCTGATTTAATCCGACCTAACTCGCCTGAAAGAAGCATATTCTTTATCAATTGTGATCCTGGGTTGTATCGATTCTGAAAGATCACACCAAGGGTGACACCATTTTCCTTTGCACCGTCTAGCATCGCTTTTGCATCTTCATAATGAATCGCCATTGGCTTTTCTGTCATAACATGGATTTTTCGTTTTGTTGCGGCCGCAGTTGCTGGCGCATGTAGATGATGCGGCAGACATATATGGACAACATCCAGCTGTTCTTGATCCATCATGTTTTCATAATCTTCATAGGCCTTAGCGTTATATTGCATTGCCTTTTCATCTGCACGTTGTTTCTTAACGTCACATACAGCAACAAGATCCAGATCCTCTCGTTCCATTACACTAGCTGCATGCATAGGGAAAATATTTCCGCAACCAATTATTCCTACTTTTTGTTTCTTCACTATTAATCACCTCTAATATTTTTAAGCGTTTACAATACATTATTTGATTAACATTTGTTATCTTCAACATTACCTTACCGCTTCTTTTCATATTTTTATATAGATGATATGATCAATTCATATCCTATCTTGCTACAAATGAGGAGATGCGCTTATGAAAATCGATCACTGTAGTTATTCATTTCATACAAATGGTTATCACGAAACAAGGAAAAACGGGTTTGAAATGTTTTTAATTCGATTACAAACAGAAGGTAAAGGACAAACAACATTAAGAACGAGAACTTATGCACTCGAGAAAGGAGATATTATCTTTGTTCCAGAAGAAACATACTATAAACTAAACATTGAACCAAATCAAAAAAGTGGGGATTTTCATTTATTAGTAACCGGAGAGTGGTTAACTAATTGGTGGCATAGAAATGAAAGACCTGATCATGCTTCCTTATCGTCCATTGATAAAATTATTTTCCTATGGCGCCTGTTAGCGACGGAAAAATTGCGCCCAAATCATGAGCAAAACCACCAATTAAACACCAATCTATTTAAAAGTATTATGCTAATGATTGAAGAAGAGATTAAAGCGCGCCATTCCATCCATCGTCCATTTATTGTGACACGCATGATGCGCTATATCGAAGAACACGCATTGGGGCCTTTAACACTTGAGCAAGTGGCCAATGAAGTTGAACTCAGTGTGTCACGGGCAAGTCATTTATTTAAAGATCATACCGGAAAAACAATGATTCAATACGCACAACATATTAAACTCGAGGCCGCTATGAACCAAATGAAATATACGAATATGACCCTAGAACAGATTGCACTTACATGCGGATTCGGTAATTATCCTTATTTTCATCGTTTATTTACAAGGGTACATCGTCAGTCTCCAAGTCATTATCGCAAGAGGCATTAATTAATTAATTAATACCTTTTTTCTTTTCGTAACTCTTAAAAATTATAGTCACACAAAAATAAGACATTTAGCCCAACTCATCCAAAAAAAGATAGTTGGTTACCAAATGTCATATCGTTGTGCGCTATTAATTAGCTGTATTGTTTTATTGCCCCTAAAAGAAATGGAAATACTCAAAGCTATAGTCCATTGACTAGCTACATTTACGCTTCTTTTTGTTCCTGGGGATTGGTTCCTTTAATAAAGAAGGATAGCACAAGCCCCATCACAGTTAAGCCAGTTGCAACATAAAAAGCGATATTCACACCATGAATTAAATCACTAGGTGCAGCATTCGGACCACTGTCTAAAGCAGAAGTTGTCATCACTGTCACTAGAATAGCAGTTCCAATTGAAGCTGCAACTTGTCGCAAGGTATTGTTCATTGCCGTTCCGTGTGCAATCAATCGAACTGGTAGTTGATTTAATCCAGCTGTTGTTACTGGCATCATAACCATAGACATCCCAAACATCCGTATTGCAAAAACGATTGTTAAAAATATTAATGACGTTTCTGCTGACAAGTTTGTAAATAAAAATGTTGTTATTGTAATAATAGACAGTCCCACTATTGCTAAATATCTTGCACCAATTTTATCAAAAATACGACCAGTCACTGGAGACATGAACCCCATTAATAAGGCACCTGGCATAATCATTAGTCCCGATTCAAGAGGAGAAAAACCAGCGTATTGTTGCATATAAATTGGAAGAATTGTTTCAGAACCAATCAGTCCCATAAATACAATCATTCCAATCACAGTTGCAATGGCGAATGTTTTGGATTTCAATACCCGAAACTCTAAAATCGGTTGCTCTAGTTGGAACTGTCTGTGAATAAAGAATACTAACGCAATAACCCCAATAATCAAAGAACTAATAACTTGAGGAGAGCTCCAATCTCCACTCCCCGCACTACTAAAACCAAATAACAAACCACCAAACCCTAAAGTAGACAGAACGATCGATAAAATATCTAATTTAGGAAAAGTGCGTTCTGTAACATTTTTCATAAAAATATACACTAAAATAATATCTACAATAATAATTGGTAATATAATAAAAAACATCATTCTCCACGGATATGTTTCAACAATCCACCCAGATAATGTCGGACCAATTGCTGGAGCAAATGAAATAACTAATCCGACAGTCCCCATAGCAGCTCCCCTTTTTTCTATTGGGAATATTGTTAAAAATACTGTCATCATTAATGGCATCATAATTCCAGCACCGCTTGCTTGAATCACTCTTCCTACCATTAAGATTGAAAATGTTGGGGCAACCCCACAAATCAATGTTCCTAGGGCAAAAATGGATAGTGCGCTTAACACTAACCTTCTTGTAGTAAATGTCTCAATTAAAAAAGCTGTGATTGGTATCATGACGCCATTCACAAGCATAAAAATTGTTGTTAGCCATTGCGCAATGTTCTCTTCTATTTGAAAATCATTCATCACATGTGGTGTTGCTGTTGCAAAAAGCGTTTGATTTAAAAGAGAAACAAATCCACCAGCCAACAGAATGAAGACAATTCGTGTTCGATTAAATTTTTGTGTATTTTCGTTAGTCATGTTACCACTCCCCTTCTATTTTTCTCCATCAATTTAATTCGTTTAACAACTTTTCAAAAACGACGACATCATCCTTTGCCGATACATGTTGGTTTAAAAAAGAAAATAATGCTTTTAATAGGAAGATTCTTGACTTATCTTGTTCTAACTCCTGCTCAAACAATTGAATCGCATCAAGTATCTCTTCATAA
The DNA here is from genome assembly GCF_044383835.1 of Paraliobacillus sp. JSM ZJ581. Lineage (NCBI taxonomy): Bacteria > Bacillati > Bacillota > Bacilli > Caryophanales > Bacillaceae > Paraliobacillus > Paraliobacillus sp. JSM ZJ581. The sequence goes on along the minus strand of NZ_JBISEP010000005.1, from coordinate 72,881 downwards.
TCAACCACCTCTTGCTTTTTTTCTTTCACTTGATTTTTCAGTTTCCTTAACATTTGGTTTAATTGCTCTTGGATAGTTAATGGTTCTTGTTTCGAATACAACACATAATGTTGCATATGGTTTTGAGTAATAACAGGTTCTTTTCCTTTTCCCGCAGCAATAATCGCATCCATATTTTGTACAATTAGTTTGGCAACTTGATCCGATTTCAGCATCTGTTTTTCTTGAATCATAAACCCAACATACTCTTTAAGCATCCCTTGCAATGCCATCACCATGTCCCAAATGCTAGGCAGAATTTCATCACCATAAACCTGTAATAACATTTCCCGATGCCATCCTAGCATCTCAGCACGGACTTGCATTAGAAAGGGTTGCACCTGCTTATTCTTTTCTATCAATAAAGATTTTGTTAATAAATTAAAATAATCCTTATTTTTAACTATTCCTTCAAATTCAATTTCAATCATCTTTTCTAGTTTTTCAGTTGAAGCAATTGTCGTATCAAAATGAATGTATTTTGCTCGTTCTACCATATTATTGTGATTACATTTAAAAACATCTATAAGTAAGGCTTCTTTTGAATCGAAATATTTGTATAGCAGTCCTTTCGATACACCTGCATCAGTAGCAATTTCTTGCATAGAAGTAGCATGATAGCCTTTTTCTGAAAATAACTTCATTGCAGCATACATCATTTTCTTTTTCTTATTTGTCATTTCGTCCTCCCATACAACACAAAGTGACTATATGGTCACTTTTTTACTCGTTAGTTCATTTTAGAACAGATTAAATTATAAGCAACAAATGAATCATCTGTCAATTTAAACATCTTACCCATCTAAATACGCCATGTATAGACTGATCTATGTATCAAAATTAGTTGGCAAAATCATAGACGGATGAATCTGCTTACTAATTTCACTTTATGCATCGCAGCTTATTCACCATTGATCATGTATAAATTCAATTTCTTTCCTAACAATATGGAGAGAAATAATTTGGAGGCTAGATAAAATGGATAAGCAAAACATAAAAGAAATACTATTGAAGATTCTTAATGATCATCAAATAGGCACACTCGCTACAATTGAGGGTGACAAACCGTACTCTCGTTACATGACTTTTTTTCATGATGGGTTCACCTTATATACCGCAACAAATAAACAGACACATAAAGTAGAAGATATAAAGACTAACCCTCACGTCCATATCTTACTAGGATACACATTTGATGGTACAGATGATGCATATATCGAAATAGAAGGTAAAGCTTCCATTCATCAAGATGAAATGATAAAAAAAAGATTATGGAATGATCATTTAAAACCATGGTTTAAAGGCCCACAAGACCCGAATTACACTGTATTAAAGATCATACCTAGCGAGATTCGATTAAAAAATACAACAGATGGCCAAGTACATCATTTAGATTTGTCAACATAAGCTTCGGACAAGACAGGATCCTTTCATTGAGAATATAGACTAACACTATTAATATAGAAACCTAATCACCACTGTTGAAATACTCTCTCTTTTCGCAGGTACGGAATTGAATTTAGGTACACATAACGTGGATCAGTTAGACGTTTCACACTAATAAAAAGTGGACTATTACTCAATGCTTTATGATAGTCCATTTTTATTCGTTTACTATTTCGTTTTGTCTTCGCTTGATTCTTTTAATAAGTACACTTAGATATATCTCCTAGTCTATTCATGGCGTCAGCGTAAATGAAAAGGACACACCTTTTTATAGATCACTACCCTTATTATTTAAATTTCGACATGTTATCTTTTTTTAAACGTAATAATTATGCAATTCACTTTATAAAAAACCAACTCAAGTGTGCTATTTCTACTAAAAATCAATGATAACGCTTTATTGTGAAATGTTTCACAAACTTGTCACAAAACCTGTTTTTTGTAAGCGTTGTCAGATGTTATGATGAAATCAGAAAGAGCGAAGGGGTGATAAAAAATGATTTTACATCAGTGGAAAGACTTTAGTACAGATGCCGAATCTTATACACAGGAGAACTTCGAAAAGCAAGTTGATGATACATTCGAAGCCATGTATTTGGAAGAAAGCCAAGATATCCCAAGCTATATTTGGACAGAACATTATGTCGTGGTTATTAAGCCAAACACCCGCATGATTAAAGATGTATCTTTTGTCAAAGTCCCCCGTAACCCGTCGTTAAAGTAAGTAATTATTTTTGGGTTTTTATGCTCAATAATTTATATATTAAATAGGAGGTATTCACATGGTCTCAAAAGTGGAAAAAAAACAAGAGGTAACTGTTGCAGAAAGCATTGACAAATTGGTTGAAAACGCACAAGAAGCTTTAGCGGAGATGAGAAATCTAAATCAAGAACAAGTAGATCATATCGTTAAAGAAATGGCACTTGCTGGACTAGATCAACATATGCAATTAGCAAAATTAGCTGTTGAAGAAACTGGCCGCGGTGTCTATGAAGATAAAATTATTAAAAACATCTTTGCAACCGAATATGTTTACCATAATGTAAAATATGATAAAACAATCGGGGTTATTAGTACGAATGAACACGAAGGTATGATAGAAATTGCGGAACCAATCGGAGTTGTTGCAGGTGTTACTCCAGTAACGAACCCAACATCAACAACATTATTTAAATCAATAATTTCTATTAAAACAGGAAATCCAATTATTTTCGCTTTCCACCCTTCAGCACAAAAGTGTAGCGCAGCAGCAGCAAATATTGTGCACGAAGCAGCTGTAAAAGCTGGAGCACCAAAAAATTGTATTCAATTTATTGAAAAACCTTCTATTGAAGCAACACAAACATTAATGAAACATGATGGTGTAGCAACAATTTTAGCAACTGGTGGTCCAGGTATGGTTAAATCGGCATATAGCTCTGGAAAACCTGCGTTAGGGGTAGGAGCTGGTAACGTACCTTGCTATATTGAAAAATCAGTTAATGTAAAACGTGCAGTAAATGATGTCATTCTATCAAAAACATTTGATAATGGTATGATTTGTGCTTCTGAGCAAGCAATTATTGTAGATAAAGAAATTTATGATGAAGTGAAACAAGAAATGATTGATCACAGTGTGTATTTCTTAAGTCCTGCTGAAAAAACAAAAGTAGAAAAACTAGTAATTAATGAAGATACTTGTGCTGTTAACCCTGCAATCGTTGGTATGAAACCAGTGAAAATTGCTGAAATGGCTGGCGTTAAAGTACCAGAAAACACAAAAATTCTTGTTGCAGAGCTAACAGGTGTAGGACCTGAGCACCCGCTTTCTCGTGAAAAATTAAGTCCTGTACTTGCAGCATATAAAGTAAATAGCAATGAAGAAGGGATTAAGCGCGCGGAAGAAATGCTTGAATTCGGTGGATTAGGACACTCAGCTGTGATCCATTCCGCAGATCAAGACGTAATTGATGCTTTTGGCGCAAAAATGAAAGCTGGACGTATCATTGTAAATGCTCCTTCTTCTCAAGGTGCGATTGGTGATATTTACAATGCATATATGCCATCACTAACACTTGGTTGTGGTTCGTACGGTGGTAACTCTGTATCCACAAACGTAGGTGCAGTCCACTTAATTAACGTGAAAAAAATGGCGAGAAGGAATGTTAACATGCAATGGTTCAAAGTTCCACCAAAAATTTATTTTGAAAAGAACTCTGTGCAATATTTAGCAAAAATGCCTAAAATATCTAAAGCATTCATTGTAACAGATCCAATGATGGTTAAACTAGGCTATGTCGACAAAGTTCTTTATCATTTACGTAAACGTCCAGATTATGTACACTGTGAAATTTTCTCAGATGTAGAACCAGATCCATCAAAAGAAACCGTTATGCGCGGTGCAGCAGCAATGGATTCTTTCCAACCAGATGTTATCATTGCCCTTGGTGGTGGTTCTGCAATGGATGCTGCTAAAGGAATGTGGTTATTCCACGAGCACCCAGAAACAGACTTTAATGGAATAAAACAAAAATTCTTAGACATTCGTAAACGTGTCTATAAATACCCAGAGTTAGGTCAACGTGCACAGTTTGTTGCCATTCCTACTACTTCTGGTACTGGATCTGAAGTAACATCATTTACAGTTATTACAGATAAAGAAAACAATGTGAAATATCCATTAGCAGATTATGAATTAACACCTGATGTAGCTATTATTGATCCACAATTTGTTATGACTGTACCTAAATCAGTTACAGCAGACACTGGTATGGACGTATTGACACACGCAATTGAAGCGTATGTTTCTAACATGGCAAATGACTATACAGACGGCATTGCAATTAAAGCAATTCAGCTTGTATTTGAATATTTACCACAAGCTTACCGTGATGGCAGCAATGAACTAGCACGTGAAAAAATGCATAATGCGTCGACTCTTGCTGGAATGGCGTTTGCCAATGCATTCTTAGGTATTAACCATAGTCTTGCACACAAATTAGGAGCAGAATTCCATATTGCACACGGTCGCGCAAATGCGATTCTATTGCCACATGTAATTCGATATAATGCTAAAAAACCATCAAAATTTGTATCATTCCCTAAATATGAGCATTTCATTGCAGATCAACGTTATGCTGAAATTGCAAAAAATTTAGGATTACCTGCAAGCACACCTGAAGAAGGTGTAGAGAGCTTAGTAAAAGCTATCTATAAACTAGCAAAAGAATTAAACATTCCAATGAGTATTGCGGAAAATGGCGTGAACAAAAAAGATTTTGAAGCAAAAGTAGATTACCTTGCGGATCGCGCATTTGAAGATCAATGTACAACAGCAAACCCTAAATTACCACTTGTTACTGAATTAGCTGAAGTATATCGTAATGCTTTTAAAGGATAGTCTTCCCCCTAATATTTAATATAGAGAAACCCGGTATCATTCATTTGAATGATACCGGGTTTTATTTATAGTATAAAAATTGATTTTTTCTACTTGTCTTTACTGAATTGTCTTCAAGCATTTTAATAGCGCAGATTTAAAGCGCTCTCGATCCACTTGTTCACAAACGCGTACATTTGCTTTTTTTTCAAACCTGCCATTAATATCAACAACACTGTACCCTCTAGTTAGTTCCCCTTTTGTTTCAATATCTACAAAATAGGGAGTCGATTTCGTCATAATCGTTTCATCTGCCGCAATAGCCATCAACAGTGTATCTGGGTGTGTTGTTCCATCTAATCGATGCACACGTTTGTTAAATGCCTTCACGACTTGATTTATAGCAATAAAAAAAGATGATCCTTTTGTTTGTAGTTGCTCTATCTCCTGATGATCTTGATCATTCATGACAGAATATTGTGTGCACATTTCCCAGCCAACCATTGTCAGCGGCACGCCAGAATGGATGACAATTCGTGCCGCTTCTGGATCGACATAAAAATTATACTCTGCTGCCGGAGTGATATTTCCTAAATAATTATTTGTACCACCCATAATATAAATTTCTTTAATTTTAGGTACGATTGTAGGATCTTTCTTGATCGCCATTGCAATATTCGTTAATGGCGCAATTGCCATAATTGATAGTTCACCTGGGTTTTCATGTACTTTCCTTATTAAAAAATCAACAGCATGTTCTAACTCGGGACGCTGTTTTGCTTTAGGGAAATTGGCTCCTCCCATTCCATCCGAACCGTGTACATCTTCTACTGTACGATGCTGTTCACTTCCCAGTTGTAGCATTGGTGCTTCATGTCCTTTAAAAACAGGAACTTTTCCGCCTTTACCTGCCACTTCGATGGTGTATAACGCATTCTCTACTTCTTGATCAAACTGGACATTTCCACCAGTGATCATCACACCTTCCACTTGAAAGTGATGGAGCGCCATCAGTATCGCAATCGTATCATCACCAGCAGTATCTGTATCAATCACTACACGTTTCATTTTCACTCGTCACCTCACTTCACTTGTTGCGCTAATCCAGTAATATAATCAAAGAAAGCTTGAGCAGTTACATCATATACAACATTTACTTCTCTTCCATTTTCAGACTCAATCGTCCTTCCTTGACTTGGAACTTGTGTTAGCACTTTGCTTTTTACTGTTTTTGTCTTTACTAAGTCAGGTTTTCCTATGTAAGCAGTTGTTAGTACATCCCAAAGGTAATAGGTTGAGTTTGTTTCTACATGTACAAGTGGAGGAACTGCCGCATAACATTGACCCAGAAAATCTACACCTTCGTCTTTTCTTAACGTTGCCCATTTCCTACGAACATCTAATGTTAATGGCACTTGCTGTGTACTCTCTAATGCAATCATTTCTATGGTTATACCACTTGCCCATACACGCTGTACTGCTGCGGGATCCCAAAAAGCATTCCATTCTGCTGTGCCATCATGTTCTGGCTCTTGTACATTCCCTACCGCTTGGAAAGTTCCGCCCATCCAAACTAATTTTTCTATTTTATCTTCTATTTCTGGTGCTTCATCCAGCGCTCTAGCTAAGTCGGTTAACGGACCAGTAAATAGAAGAGTTGTCTTCTCTTCTGTCTCTAGCAGTTTCTCTACCATATGATGATGTGCATGAAGCGAACTTAGTGGCGTCTTCATTTCTCCACTTTCATTTAAAATTGGTAAAGCATCTACTACAAATGTATGCATTCGCCAATCACTTGGAAAAGGATTCTCTCCTCGTGAATTAGATTTAGCTACTTCTACAGGATAATTCGAGAATCGATCAATAATTTTTCGACTAGCGTCTGTACCAGGTTCTAAGTAACCATCGGCTGGAATTACCGATACACCTGTGAGTTCTACTTCTTTCATTTGTGTTAATAAGAATAAGGAAACAAGATCATCCACACCTGCATCATGATTAAAATAAACTTTTTTTGTCATACTTATACCCCTTTGTTATTTGATTATGAATAGTTTACTATATACACTTAACAAAATTCGAGCTTTTCACAATATTATTTTCTAACCAACGATACTTGCGCAACTTCCACTGTTTTCTCTGTATGTTCTAATGCTTTAGGTAAATAGTTAGAAACAGCATCTACGTAATAAATATCACCATAACACGCGTCATACTTTTTGGCTTCCTCACGTAAACAACTATATATCCCTGTATCCTTTAACTCTTGATATTTCTTCTGGGAAAATTCAATGGCCAGCGGTAATGAATATCCCTGCCCTTGTTCGTTAGCATAGTTGATAAAACCTAGACCAAAATTATAGGATTGCAAAGCTAATTCTAGATCACCCTTTGCTGCTTCCAATGTATCAATAAAGTAAGACACACCTTTTTCAATTGATTCTGTCGGTTCATTAATACAACCGATTTTCCCACACGCGCTTTCAGAAGCTTGCATCGGATCGTCTCCTCTGCCTCCAGATTCTTGCATCATTAAAGCTAAAACAACAGCTGTATACGATTCTTTACCTTCTTTAGCAAGTGCTTGCTCAACTAACGGTTGATAAGAAATAACTGCTTCTGTTAAAGGATAGCGATTTGATGGCTCACTTAACCGTTCACTAGAAAACAACGCAACTAGTATAAGTACGAAAGCAATGATGCACGTTGTACCTATTGTTAGATTAATAGTTTTTAACCATTTCTTTTTCCTTTTTTTCGTTGGCATCTTTATCACACCTTGTTTATCGATGTTGCATTAATTGTAGCACGTTTTTAGAAACAAAAGAAAAAAGAAGGTGAGTATCCCTTCCTTTTCAGTAAAATATTTTATTTAATTCGGTCAGCACGCTTTCAAAACTGTGTTTATCTTTTTCCATAACTTGTTCAATTTGATTTAAAATGTTTGATTCTCGTTGATTTGATAATGTTAGTCGCTCTTTATCCTTATACCACATTCTTTTTAGTAATAATAAATAAATAAGGTCTTCTATCACTTCATAATCCGTCTCCTCATTTAATAACAGTTCATTTAATTCATCTTTAATTTTCCCCCATAGCACATCTTGATTCACGATTTAGCTCTCCCCTTCTTAGCTTACTTGTATACTAATTTTATTATTCACCTGCACGCCTGATCTCGTTTCATCTGTATAGATAAATCCTTTTATAGAGCAATAAAAAGGATTATTGTTTTTCCAACTTATGCTGAAATCGGAAAATGATATTGTGGAAAAAGGATGCATCGGTTCATCTCCAATCCATTGAAACCAATATGTATGACTATCCTCATCACTTAACATTCGTTTCCAATTAACAGGAGTAAATTGACTCATTTGATTGTTTTCAGTTACATATTTTCCTGAAAACTGATATTCATTTTCGGTTTCAATTATAAGACCAATAGATACTTGATTAACCGGTTTCGACGTATGATTATGTATGGTTAAACTTCCAACGATAAGATTATCTTCATCTTTCAAACCCACCATATTACAACTGTATGAAAAATAAGCTAATAATTTCCCTTCCATTTCTACAGCTTGTTGGTCACTTGTTCTATTGTTATCCATCATCCGTTTAATTTTTGAAATAAAAGCTTCTCTTTGTAAATCTAACTCTTGTATTTTTTCCTCTATTATAGATGGTAATTCATTCACGTTACCGCCCCCTTTGTATCAATTTATGTTAAATAAACTAAAATATTAATTATTGGATAAAAGAAAAAAGACTATCCCAAAAGAAATAGTCTCACTGTTTACTAATCATCTAATTAAGAGCAACCGTTATTTGTTCCCGGAAAAACAACTGGACATTGTGGTGGAATAACTGGATTCGGGCATAGTTCTTCAAGAATATTATCCCTTGGCTCACAGAAGTTTGCGACTAATTCTAGTGTCACATCTGCTACAGTTTGCACGCTTTGACAAATATCTAAAGATACATCAACACTTTCTAAAGCAAATTCTGTACACTTCACACTTGCACTACAATTTACATCTGATATTCGAACAATTAACCTTGTTCCTTCTGGCGCACAAAGATATGCAGATTCGGGAATCGTTAGTTCAATTGGATCTGATGTTTCTATAAATTTATAACCTCCATCCAAGCCTCTGAACTCAATAACAACGTAAATTTTTTTGTCGAAGCTGACACGTTGAAGTTTTACTTTATTATCATCAATGATGAATTTACGATCTTGTCTATCTTCTGTTTCTTCTACTTCTATTTCATCATTTTGCGGTAATGGATTGCCATACTGATCAACTAGGTAACATCTAGTTAATAAATTCGTTATTGATGCAGCACATGGGTTAATCGTTATACCAGTTATATCTGATTGAGGGATATTTTGATTCAGAGTCGTTTGGAGAACCACCCAATCATACACTTTTTCGGCATTAAAACAGACTAGCTCTTGTCCTCCATTTAATGATAGACCTTGCATCTTATCTAACTCTCCTTTATACAAATTATTTTTCTTTCGATACTAAAGTATGTAAATAACTTATTGTTGCCTTATACAATAGTCTATTTTGCATGTATTAAATGAAAAAAGGTATCTATCACAGACTTGAGATATATTTGATAAAAGAAGCACACACATGATGACACAACATATAATTACAGTAGTATAGTAATGTTGGAGCTGACTTATTTATGAGCTATGATCAAAATGACATACAGTATTTACTACTGCAACAAAAGCACTATAAAAAACTAATTAAAAGCTATCAACGAAATGACATAAGCAAAGAGTACGCAGTATTAAAACAAAAAAACGACAAATTAACTTCGGAAATATGTGATCTACATGGGAAAATCCTTACTTTAAACGAAAAAATAAATAACCAAAAAATAGAGAGCAATAATCTAATTAAAAAAAATCAACGATTACAATATGAGCTAGAAAAAGAAAGAGAATTAAATACGATGACAGAGACGACAGATTTCTTACAATCATTCATTGTTGATGAAATATCTATTCACTTCCTAGCAATCTATCACCTATATAATCGATGGATTTCATTAGATCAACAAACAGATAAGGAGGTGCATAAAGTGACTGAATCTAAATTAAATCACACCGAAAATAATATTAATGAAAATAATTTTTTATCTACAATAAATAAAACAACAATTAACAAAAAAATTAGTAATTCCCCCTCACATCCTAAACCTTTCCATTTTAAAGATTTAAAATCTTATAAAAAAGCCTATTTACTTCCGGAAATGAATAAAATGTCCTCCCACCATAACCAAGCACTTCTACAAGCAAAAACAAAACAAATACAGAAATTAAAAGAAAAGCAATCGAAACAAACGGAAAGTTTAGATTCTTCTAAACCAAAAGCGGAGTTAGATCATTTAGAAATAAAAAATGATGATGTGATTGAACGGGCAGAAAAAAAAGAGACAACAAATAAATCTACTGTTCAAATAAACCAGACAAAAGCTCCAAAAGATAAAAAATCTGTATTTCGGCGTTTTCTTGATAAATTAATGGACTAATTACAAATGCTCCCCCACTTAGAAACAGTCCAAAATTTATTGAATGTGAGTAAAGCTTACGAATAAAACGTAGAATATCAAGATCTATATTGTTTTTATAGGTCTTGATACAATCATTCGTACAATATAGTACATAAAATAAATGCAAGCTTAAGTAGAGTTCAGACTGATTTCCATAAACTTTCTATCTAGTCGTGATAAATTTTCAAAAGGAGGTTAAACATATGCCCCAACGTAAAGTTATAAAAACCAAACCTGTTCGTCGTTCTAGTGGTTGTGGATGTAGTAAAAGAAGAATGAAAAGAAAGAAAAAAAATTCAGCTAATTCTGAGTCTTTAAGTACAAATATTAATGCAAATACAAGTATCATTGAAACTGACAAACAGTAGCTGCGCTCAATTATTTTCCACATCAGAGAACTCTATCTTCTTATCATGTAAAAGAAAAAGCGACCACACCAAACTGAACTGCCCCCCATTGTTAGATACTCTCTAACAATGGGGGGCAGTTCAGGTAATCGGTCGCTTCTTTACTTATTTAAAAAAACTTGTATGATACCAGCCAAAGCTGCAGTAGCTAAAACAACAATGATCGGTATAAAAATCGTTGGAGCTAATGTATATCCAGCAAATAAACCAATCGATGCCCACATACCTACACACCAATGACATGCTAGCATTTCACCAAGTATATAGCGAATACCTGTACCTTTTCCACTTATGATCACTTCAACTGTTTCATTATTTAACCTTTTTTCTTCTTCCACTTGAAAGTATTGACGCAATTTAATTGACACAAGATCAAAAACCAATAAACGCATACATCTAAAAGCAGCTAAACCTAACAGTATAAATTCAAATACACTTAACAATATACCCTCACCTCTTCCTTATTCACCTGACTGCTTACTTATTCTATTCCTTTACTAAATCAGTTGGTTAAGGCAACTATCACGCTTGGTACACTAGTTATTTAATTTTTGATTATTTGTCATATTTTTTTCATATATGATCCAGTATTTTCTCAAACTAAGGCAATAGGATGTTAAAGAAACAATGATTCTCTTCTAAAATGGATGATTCAGCATCGCCACTGTGCAATTACTTTTCCTTCTTTTAATAAACAAAGAAATTATCATACTTTTTACCTGTTATTTATAATAATTATTATTAAATATTGATTTTTATAATGTTTGCATTATAATTGGACATGAATCATTTAATTTTTAAGAAAGAGGTGTACATGTACAATGAGTAATACAAGAAAAAATCTTACCACAGCATCTGGAGCACCAGTTGGAGACAATCAACATTCTATTACAGCAGGACATCATGGTCCCACACTAATTCAAGACGTACACTTACTGGAAAAATTAGCTCATTTTAACCGTGAGCGTGTGCCTGAACGTGTAGTGCACGCAAAAGGAGCAGGTGCGCATGGTTATTTTGAAGTGACAAATAACGATATCTCAAGTTATACAAAGGCTGATTTTTTATCTAAAGCAGGAAAACAAACATCGATGTTTATTCGCTTTTCCACTGTTGCAGGTGAGCTAGGCTCTGCTGATACCGTTCGTGACCCACGTGGATTTGCAGTGAAATTTTATACAGATGAAGGGAACTACGATTTAGTCGGAAATAATACACCTGTATTCTTTATTCGTGATGCGATCAAATTTCCTGACTTCATTCATACACAAAAGCGGGATCCAAAGACACATTTGAAAGATCCAAATATGGCTTGGGATTTTTGGTCTCTCTCACCAGAATCCCTACATCAAATTACTATCCTTCACTCTGATCGAGGGATTCCAGCTACATTCCGCCATATGAACGGATATGGCAGTCACACATACAAATGGGTTAATCGAAAGGGAGAAGTATTTTGGATCAAATATCATTTTAAAACAGATCAAGGAATAAAAAATCTTGACCCCAAGCTTGCAAATCAATTAGCAGGTGAAAATCCAGATTACCACTTGGAAGATTTATATCAAGCTATTGAAGATGAAAACTATCCTTCTTGGACATTAAGCGTACAAATTATGCCTGAAGCAGATGCGAAACACTATCACTACGATCCATTTGACGTAACAAAAGTGTGGTCACATCAAGACTATCCACTGATTGAAGTCGGTCGTATGGTACTTAATCGTAATCCAAATAACTATTTTGAAGAAGTAGAACAAGCAGCATTATCACCAGCAAATTTTGTACCTGGAATTGAAGCTTCACCAGACAAAATGTTACAAGGACGGTTATTTAGTTATTCTGACGCACACCGCTATCGTATTGGAGCGAATCATCAATCTTTACCAATAAATCGTGCGAAATCAAGTGTGAATCATTATCAACGAGATGGAAATATGCGTTTTGACGGCAATGGAGGCGGTTCTGTCAACTATGAACCGAATAGCTACGACGGACCAAAAGAAACACCTGAAAATAAAATCAATCCCTTTAAAGTATCTGGTTTTGCCGATAGTGTAGATTATGATAATACTGATCACTACTCACAACCACGGGCATTATTCCGAGATATTATGAATGATGACGAACGGAAACGTCTGATTCACAATTTCGCTGATCATATGCGTGGTGTACGAGATGATCGAATTATTGAAAGACAATTAAAGGAATTCCATCGTTTAGCTCCAGAATTAGCAGAAGGCATAGCTAAGAAATTAAATACAGTTGTTCCTAAAGAAGTTAACCAATAAAATATGTTATGATAAAAGACACTGTCAATAGCCAGTGTCTTTTACAATGTTAGGAAAAGGAGTCGTTTCATGTCTGAAATTAACCAACTTACCTCATTGAACGAAGTATTCTATCAACTACCAACATTAACTTTGGCTAAACAGCTACTTGGCTGTATTTTAATAAAAGAAACAAGTGAAGGAACAGCCGCTGGAATGATTGTGGAAACAGAAGCTTATATCGGTCCTCAAGATCGAGCAGCTCATAGCTATCAAAATAAACGTACGAAACGCACAGAAATAATGTTTGGCCCTCCAGGTTATACGTATACTTACTCGATGCATACCCATTGCTTATTCAATGTTGTATCTGGTCAAGTAAATCACCCTGAAGCTGTTTTAATTCGAGCAGTTGAACCCTCTTTTAATTTACCACTTATAAAAAAACGACGACCCAAAATTCAAAAGGACACATATCTCACAAATGGTCCTGGAAAATTGACAAAAGCATTACAAATTTCGATGGAGGATTATGGACATCACCTTATCGCTTCCCCTCTATGGATTGCTACCAGAGCGCAAGACCATATCCCTATTTCCTGTGGCCCAAGAATCGGCATTGACAACACAGGCAATGCTAAATACTATCCTTGGCGTTTTTGGATAACAAACAACTCATTTGTTTCCAAATAAACCATTCTTTTTTAAAAAGAATGGTTTCTATTATTCGACACAGACTAGTCTTGAAAGGATGATAACAATGACCAGAAAAGACAACAAAACGGTAGCAAGAGCAGCGAATGTAACATTTTCTCAATCTGCTGCGGACAGTGAAGACAAAGAAGCATTAGATCGTATGAAACAAGCAAATAACAGAGTTGAAAGAAAACTTAAAGAGTGAAAACTCAAATTACCTACATGGTCTGATCATGTAGGTTTTTTTCGGGCGAAATAAATAGAATTGTAAGAATACTTAACAATATGCTAGCATTTTTAAAGCTACGCTACTCTCATTCATCTAATCCCGATTTTTACAAGTTTAAGGCAATTAATCCCTCGTAACCTCATTTGCGACTCCATTCATTTCCCTATAATATAATAAATGGAAACATGCTGACTTAATTATTTATTTAGTAACTATCCAAGAAAGGAGCTAGATATCATCAACAATCAAAACGTAACTGCCTCATCAACTGTAGTTCATTTAGAAAAACCAACAGTAAAAGATGGCGCAGCAATGTGGGAGTTAGTTAACCACTCCACATTAGATCAAAATTCTGCTTATAAATATATATTGATGTGTGAATATTTTGCAGAAACTTGTGTTGTTGCAAAATTAAATCATAAAATAGTAGGGTTTGTTACTGCATTTATTACCCCCGAACGTCCAGATGCAGTTTTCGTATGGCAAGTAGGTGTTGATTCTTCACAAAGGGGAAAAGGAATTGCATCAAAACTTTTGAATGAACTTTTACAACGCGAAGCCTGTAAAAAAGTTCGTTTTGTCGAAGCAACAATCACGCCATCGAATAAAGCGTCAAAAGCGTTATTTCATAAATTAGCTCATCAGCATGACACAACATGCGAAGAAAGCAAATTTTTCACCAAAGATTTATTTCCAGATCACTCACATGAAGAGGAATTAAAGTTCCGAGTTGGACCAATTGATTTAGTATAGAAAAATAGATTAACGGTACAGCATACTATACTTTATTTCGTATGCAAAAAATGAAGGAGGAAAATTTGTGAACGAAGATATGAAAATTTTTGAAAATTTAGAATCCGAGGTTCGTAGTTACGTACGTAGCTTCCCTACTGTTTTTACTAAAACAAAAGGATACAAAATGTGGGATAAATCCGGAAAGGAATACATTGATTTCTTTTCTGGTGCTGGCGCATTAAACTATGGGCACAACCATGATCATATGAAACAAAAATTAATTGATTATATAGCAAGTGATGGCATTACACATTCACTTGACATGGCTTCGACTGCTAAAGCAGACTTTTTAGAAAAATTTCAAGATGTAATTTTAAAGCCACGTGACTTAGATTATAAAATTATGTTCCCTGGACCAACAGGAACAAATACAGTGGAGAGTGCACTAAAGCTTGCTCGTAAAGTTACCGGTCGCACAGATGTTATTAGTTTTACGAATGGTTTCCATGGTATGACGATTGGTTCATTATCTGTTACAGGTAATTCAATGAAACGTAAAGGCGCAGGAATACCATTACAAAACGTTGTGACCATGCCTTACGATAACTATGTAGATGATCAAGATTCACTTGATTATCTCGAGCGCTTCTTAGAAGACGGTGGTAGTGGTGTTGCTATTCCGGCTGCCATGATTTTAGAAACCGTTCAAGGTGAAGGTGGAATCAATGCCGCTAGCTTTGAATGGTTGAAGAAAATTGAACGTGTATGTAAACGTTGGGGCATCCTGTTAATTGTCGACGACGTCCAAGCAGGTATTGGTCGAACTGGATCTTTCTTTAGTTTTGAACCAGCTGGAATAAAACCAGATATCGTTTGTCTGTCTAAATCATTAAGTGGTTATGGATTACCATTTGCTGTCACACTTATCCGCCCAGATATTGATATATTCACTCCTGGGGAACACAATGGTACATTCCGCGGAAACAACCATGCATTTATTACTGCAACGGCTGCACTTGATTTTTGGAAAAACGATGAATTAGAAAATAACGTAAAAGAAAAATCACAAAAAATCTTAGATTTCCTAGAAAAAATGGTAGAAAAGTATCCTGAAATAAAAGGTGAAGTCCGAGGACGTGGATTCATGGTAGGTGTTGCATCAGAAGTAGATGGATTAGCCAATAAGATTGCTGCAAAAGCGTTTGAAAATGGCTTAATCATGGAAACCTCTGGCCCAAGTGATGAAGTATTTAAATTATTCCCTCCTTTAAACATTGATGATGAAGGATTGGATAAGGGGCTAGCTATCCTTGAAGCAAGCATTAAAGCCGCAATGAAAGAACCGATAACAAACTAATTAATCAAAACGTTAGTACTAAACATGGAAGTTCATGTACAAAAACGGAACAATGACACTTTTAATTTTTAAACTAAAATGGATAATGATACAGGAGGATCAAACATGAAGGTAGTAGCATTAGAAGAGATACTAGGTACGAAGCATGAAGTGGATGGAGGTAATTGGATTAGTCGTCGTCTGATTACAAAAAAAGATGGAATGGGCTATTCCGTAAATGACACCATCATCAAAGCTGGAACTGAAACACACATATGGTATCAAAATCATCTTGAATCTGTATATTGTATTGAAGGCGAAGGGGAAGTAGTAACATTAAGCGACAACAAGGTTTGGCCAATTGAAAAAGACCAGCTTTATGCCTTGGATAAACATGATGAACACTTATTACGTGCAAGGACAGATATGCGCATGATTTGTGTCTTCAACCCTCCACTAACAGGGAATGAAGTACACGATGAAAATGGCGTATATCCAGTAGATGAAGGATAGGGCAACAAACATCGAAAAGCATCTCAACGTAGCAAATATGTTGGGATGCTTTTTTAATCATTACTTTTAAATTAATTCATTTGTATTCAACCTAGCAAATCTATTATAATAACGAAGAAAGCTTCTTAGGGAGTGTTAGTTATCATGAAGAAAGATGTTGAGGATTATTTACAAGAGGGGATATATGGTGCGAAAGAAATCAATCCTTCAGAGCGTAAAAGTTTTCTAGGAACTTTACGTGAGCGTGTTGTTTTTGTATTAACTAAAGGTGAAGTAATGAAAGGCAAGGGGATAAAAGAATTAGAAAAAAAAATGATCAAAAATCCTAAAGCAAAGATTTTGCTAAATGGCAATATTACTTTTCGTTTTTTTAAACCTTACCGACAAATAGCAAGTAAACATAATACATTATATACAACTGTGAATAACCGTGATGCCGAATCAGATTATGGACTTGTCCTTACTTATGATCATGCAGTCGATTATAGTGATGAGGATATTATTTTTCAGGAGACGCCTGCTGTTGAAGCACCTAAAAAAAAGAAAACTTCTTTTTGGTCTAAACTGTTTGGTTCAAATAACTAATGTAAAGGCAGTTCAGATTCTTACTATTAGAATCTGAACTGCCTTTATATTGCTTTAGTTTGCTTTCTCATTCGATTGCATTTGTGCCTTCTTCATCACAGAAACTAATCGATTCATCCCCTCTTCAATCAAATCTGGAGTTGCATTTGTGAAATTAAGCCGCATCGTACTTTCTTTTGGATCTGAGACATAAAATGGCGCACCTGGAACAAATGCAACACCATGGTCGACTGCCGTTTGTAATAATACTGTGGTGTTTATCGTTTCTGGCATATTAATCCACATAAACATGCCACCTTTTGGTTCAATATAAGACATGCCATCAATATTCACTTGATCAAGTAGCCGTTTCATCACTAACATGCGTTGATAGTACGTATCACGAATTACTTGAATATGCTGATCGAGATCAAAATCTTGAATTAAATGAACAAGCGCATATTGACTAATAGCATTGGTATGAAGATCTGCAGCTTGTTTAGCCTGTGTCATTAAGCGAATAATTTGATGAGGGCCTACAATCCAGCCAATCCGCATAGCAGGAACAACTGTTTTTGAAAACGTACTAGTATATAAAACATATTTATTTTGATCCATGGATGCCAACGTTGGTGGTGTATCGTCTTGTTCAAATTGAATATCTCCATACGGGTCATCTTCTAGAACAACTACATGATATTTATGAGCTAATTGTAATAGTGCTTTTCTTCTTTCTAACGACCATACCTTTCCTCCGGGATTAGAATACGTTGGCACGACATAAATACATTTTGGCTTCAGCCGTCTGATTTTATCTTCTAAGTCATTTTCCAACATACCATCTTGATCTGATTTAACCGGAATAACATTAGTTTCATAAGAAGAAAACACTTGCAAGGCCGCTAGATAGGTTGGATTTTCAGTTAAAACAACATCGCCCGGATTAAACATGATTCTCGAAAATAGATCTATCGCTTGTTGTGATCCAGAAGTAATTAATATATCTTCTGGCTGTCTTATAATCTTTTTTTGTTGTTTCATCCGGTCAGCTAACTGTTGTCTTAAATGATAGACACCCTCTGTTTCTCCATATTGCAGTGCCTTTCGATTAGATTGAATTGCTTTTTGATATGCGTTACTAACAGCATCAACTGGAAATAACCCTTCATCAGGTAATCCCCCAGCAAATGAAATGACATTTCCGTTATTCACAACTTTCAGTATATCTCTTACAGCTGACGACTTTAAATAACGCACTCGTTGTGAAAAGCCATACTTCATTACTATTCCACCCTTAGTTGATATTTTAGAAAAATCTGATAAATCCAAATATTTATTAATTATAACATGCTAGCAACCGAATACAAGTATTTTTTGTTACTTAAAAATTATTAATTATGTCCGGATACGCATAATAAACCAGGACTAACTTTACATTTTTTAATAAAATCATCACATTTCCATCTACAAAACTAGAAAAATAGTTTTATAATAGATAATAAGGAGTGTGATTGAAATGAAGTCAGCAGTAAAAACAACAGATGAAGCAAAAATCATTGTAAATCAATCAGAACAACTATTACCCATACTACAAGACGAGACGAAGACAAAAGAAAAAGCTAATTTTTATAAAGCATTAGGGGATGAAACAAGGTTACGTATTATTGGAATGTTGTTACTTGATAACCTTTGTATGTGCGAAGTAGTTTCTGGTTTAAATATTCCAACATCTACAATTTCTCATCACTTAAAGTTATTGGAAAGAGGGAATATCATAAGATCACAAAAAGAAGGAAGATACACCGTTTACTATTTGAATAAAGATAGCGTTCTTCCGTTTTTGCAATGAATTGCTCAGTGATTAAAAGAAAGAAGGCAATAAAATGTCACTATTTTCATGGTTAAACGATCAATTTCTTAGAATGGAATGGCTTTCAACTAGTATTCAATTATTAGTTGAAGAAATTTTTAATTTACCTATCAATGAAAGGCTAGGCGGAAGCATCCATTTCTTTGTTTATGATACGATTAAAATCTTTATTCTAATGTCCGTTTTGATTTTTGGTATTTCATATATTCAAAGCTACTTTCCACCAGAACGGACCAAAAAAATACTTGGAGGTATAAAAGGGGTAAAAGGAAATATATTCGGTGCGTTACTCGGTACGATTACTCCTTTTTGTAGTTGTTCTAGCATCCCTATTTTCATTGGTTTTACAACTGCCAGATTGCCATTGGGCATAACATTTTCCTTTTTAATATCATCTCCGATGGTTGATTTAGCGTCATTTTTATTACTGAGTTCTTTTTTTGGAGTTAAAATAGCTACTATTTATGTATTAGTCGGTCTCATCCTTGCTGTAATAGGTGGAACGATCATTGATAAATTGCAATTAGAAAAGCAGATACAATCCTTTGTTCTAGAAGGGGAGCATGTCGAAAGTGAGCTGGAGCAATTAACATACAAAGAAAGAATCCAATACTCAATAGATGAAGTAAAGGGAATATTCAGAAAAGTTTGGTACGCCATTCTTATCGGCGTAGGAATTGGCGCGTTAATTCATAATTGGATTCCACAATCCATAATTGAGGCTTTCATTGGGGAAGGCAATCCTTTTTCCGTTCTCATCGCTACTGTAATTGGCATTCCTATTTACGCTGATATATTTGGTACATTACCAATTGCTGAAGCTTTGTTTGGAAAAGGAGTAGAAGTTGGTACTATTCTAACATTTATGATGTCTGTTACAGCTCTATCCCTTCCATCTTTAATTATGTTAAGTAAAGTAGTTAAACCCAAATTATTAGCTACATTTATCACGATTATAACAATCGGGATTGTCATTATTGGCTACACATTTAATAGCTTAGATTTCCTATTTTAATAGGTGATTATAAATTTTAAGGAGATGTTTCATATGATTATTAAAGTATTAGGACCAGGCTGTTCAAATTGCAAAAGATTGAAGAATAACGTTGAAGTAGCTGTTAAAGAGCTTGAACTAAATGCTTCAATTGAAAAAGTAACTGATTTTAAAGAAATTACAAAGTATGGTGTAATGAGTACTCCTGCACTAGTCGTAGATGATGAAATAAAAGTAGCAGGTAAAGTTGCGAAAGTTGACGAGATAAAGGTACATCTTCAATAAAAGACGACAAAAAAACAGTCACCATATTGAACTGTGCCCCAATGGTTAGACACACCTAACCATTGGAAGTGCAGTTTTTTGTACCTAAGTTTGCGATAAACAGTATATTTCATTTTAATAACCCAACCTTTACAGTTAAACATTCTTTCAATCCTAAATAAAAAATGCAGTAACTACCGATTACAAGAGCTTAAAAAATATCAAACAAGAATGGTGATCATTTTAAAACTTGCTAATCACCATTATTTTTTGCAGACTAATAATTAAGATGTTATTCTATCTCGCATTATCGTTTATTCTAAGTAGTTGATTGTGATACATTGGTGTAATAGAAACACTTTGCTTGTAGCGGAAAAGGAGTCTATCAATTATGACAAAACATCTTATTATTGGTGCAGGAATACTAGGTGCGTCAACAGCATATCACTTAGCGGAAAAAGGTGTGGATGTAACGGTGATTGATCGGAAGCATGCTGGTCAAGCAACCGATGCTGCAGCTGGAATTGTCTGCCCTTGGTTATCACAGCGAAGAAATAAGTTGTGGTATTTTCTAGCTAAAGAAGGAGCTCGTTATTACCAAACGTTAATAAAAGAATTAACAAATGACGGTGAATTAGATACAGGCTACAAACAAGTCGGTGCCATTAGCATTAGGGAATCCGAAGAAAAACTAGATGCGATGCTCAAACGTGCAATGAAGCGAAGAGAAGATGCACCAGAGATCGGGGATTTAACTAAATTAACTGCCGATCAAGTAAAAGAAATGTTCCCACCTCTTAAAGAAGGAGTTGGAGCAATTCATGTCAGTGGAGCCGCTCGGGTGGATGGACGAAAACTTCGTAATGCATTAATACGTGCTGCAAAAAAACACGGAGCAAAATTCATTCAAGGAAATGCTACATTAAAAGAAGAAAAGCAACAAGTCTATGCGTTGATAGATGATCAACCTATGTTCGCAGATCGCATCATCATTACTGCTGGCGTATGGAGTAAACAACTTCTATCAACACTCGGTATCAATTTTTTAGTAGAAGCTCAAAAAGCACAAATTATGCACATGCAATTACCAAACACGGATACAAGTGAATGGCCAGTTGTTATGCCTCCGAGTGATCATTATTTAGTAGCTTATGATGATCAACGAGTTATAGCCGGCGCTACACATGAAAACAATCTAGGATTTGATCATCGTGTGACACCAATTGGCTTACAAGAAATTTTAAATAAATCACTTGATATTGCACCAGGATTAGCACAAAGTACTGTGCTTGAGACACGAGTAGGCTTTCGACCAAGTACACCGGGATTTTTACCAGTAATCGGACAAATCCCTGGATATGATCAATTATTTACAGCAAATGGACTAGGGTCGTCTGGCTTAACAACGGGGCCATTTCTTGGACAACAATTAGCAGATCTTGTTTTAGGAGAGACGATACATATTGATCCTAATAATTATCCTGTTGCAGGAGCAATCGAATAGATGTTTCTTATCGGACAATTGAGCGTTGATTTGCTATGTTAATAATCGATAAAACACATTTATCGTTCACTAGCGCTTTAATTAGATGTGTGAGTGGTCGATATAACCCATTTATCGAACACTCACGAGCTGTTTTACTACATGAATGAACGATATAATCCATTTATCAAACACTCACGAGCTATTTTACTACATGAATGAACGATATAATCCATTTATCGAACACTCACGAGCCATTTTACTACATGAATGAACGATATAATCCATTTATCAAACACTCACGAGCCATTTTACTACATGAATGAACGATATAATCCATTTATCGAACACTCGCGAGCTGTTTTACTACATGAATGAACGATATAATCCATTTATCGAACACTCACGAGCTGTTTTACTACATGAATGAACGATATAA
Source organism: Paraliobacillus sp. JSM ZJ581 (assembly GCF_044383835.1). Classification (NCBI taxonomy): domain Bacteria; kingdom Bacillati; phylum Bacillota; class Bacilli; order Caryophanales; family Bacillaceae; genus Paraliobacillus; species Paraliobacillus sp. JSM ZJ581. The sequence goes on along the minus strand of NZ_JBISEP010000005.1, from coordinate 50,663 downwards.
TCCATTTATCGAACACTCGCGAGCTATTTTACTACATGAATGAACGATATAATCCATTTATCGAACACTGGAGCTAAAATTAGCTACATAAGTGAACGATAAAACCCATTTCTCGTTCACTCTCATTATAAAAATGACTTATAATAACGAGATTTTATAATTTCCTAATGTATGAAATAATAATAAATAGATGTAGCGATTATACTACATCTATTTTTATTCATTTATTTTGATTTAAATAAACTAAACGTGAAAGTCGTCTGTTACTGCACCTTTTGAGGAACAAGACACATTATGTGCATACTTTCCTAATACACCTTTACTATACAATGGTGGTGCACTCCAGTTTTGTTTTCTTTGTTCAATCTCTTCTTCAGATACATCCATCGTAATTTCTTGAAGTTCTGAATCGATCGTAACAATGTCCCCTTCTTGCAAGTATGCAATTGATCCACCTACTTGCGCTTCTGGTGCAATATGACCTACTACCAATCCATGCGTCCCTCCGGAGAATCTTCCGTCCGTTAATAAGGCGACTTTTTCTCCAAGCCCTTTTCCGACTAAAATTGCTGAAATAGATAACATCTCAGGCATTCCAGGTCCACCTTTAGGTCCAACATTTCGAATAACGAGTACGTCTCCCTCATTAATTTCATTTTTCATTACAGCGTTGGTTGCTTTCGTTTCATTATCAAAAACTCGAGCAGGACCAGTGTGACGTTTTACTTTCACTCCTGACACTTTGGCTACCGCTCCGTTTGGCGCTAGATTACCTTTAAGGATAACTAGTGGGCCTGTTTCACGATATGGTTTCTCTAATGGCAAAATGATCTTCTGCCCTTCAGCTAAATCAGGTGCGTCTGCTAGATTCTCAGCGATTGTTTTGCCTGTTACCGTCAAACAATCTCCATGCAAATAACCATTTTCGTATAGCATTTTCATCACAGCTGGCACACCGCCAACTTTGTATAAGTCTTCCATTACATATTTTCCACTAGGCTTCAAATCGGCAAGATGCGGTACCTTCTTCTGAATACGATCAAAGTCATCCATGGATAGATCCACTTCAGCAGCATGTGCAATAGCCAATAGATGTAAGACAGCATTCGTAGAACCACCAAGTGCCATAACAACTGTAATTGCATTTTCAAATGCCTTTTTCGTTAAAATATGCTTTGGATAAATACCTTGCTCTAATAGTTTATAAACTGCTTCACCAGCAAGCTTCGTATCTTCATATTTGTCAGGAGATTCAGCAGGGTGTGAAGAGCTACCAGGCAAGCTCATACCTAATGCTTCTACAGCGGATGCCATTGTGTTAGCTGTGTACATTCCACCACAAGATCCTGCACCCGGACAAGCATGGCATTCTATACCGTGCAATTCTTCATCTGAGATATCACCATTATTATGTTTTCCTACGCCTTCAAAAACTGAAACGATATCTAACTTTTCACCGTTACGATACCCCGGTGCAATTGTTCCACCATATACAAACACAGCAGGGACATCGGAACGAGCAATCGAGATTAAACAACCAGGAATATTTTTATCGCAGCCACCAATGGCAACATAACCATCTAGGCTCTCTGCTCCAACAACTGTTTCAATGGAATCAGCAATTACATCACGACTTGGTAGGGAATAACGCATCCCTTCTGTTCCCATGGAAATACCATCTGATACCGTAATTGTATTAAAGATCAGTGGTACCCCGCCCGCTTGTCTCGCACCTTCTTTCGCTTGTTCTGCTAACTCATGTAAATGAATGTTACAAGGTGTTACTTCACTCCAAGTGCTTGCAACACCAATCATTGGCTTTTTGAAGTCTTCATCGGTTACCCCAACCGCACGTAGCATCGCTCTGTTTGGTGCGCGTTTAGGATCATCAAACACATTACTTTTAATTCTTAAATCTTTTGACATTACTCTCCCTCCAATTCTCTTTCTATTAACTATAATCCTTCACACGTATCTTTTCAATATATTTTCTATTTTCTGAAAATATATTTTATACTAATATTCATTGTTCAATAAATTGTAATTTATATCATGATTATTCTTTGTTCAACATCGCCATTCCTCTTTAAATTACTACGAATGAACAAAAACACCTTAAACTTTTATTGTATACTACAACAAAGTAAAGGTGTTTCGCTAATTGTTTTTTATGAAATAATCACTCGATTCGTTTGTTTCAGTTCATTTATATCCTGGACACCCAAAGCAAACATAGCCATTTGTAATTCTAATTCTCTCGTTTCCATTAAATCTAACAGCTTTTCCACTGACTCTGTTGACTCCCGTAAAATAGATCGTGCAAATCCAACCATATCAGCTCCGATAGCAATTGCTTTTGCTGCATCTAAGCCGGTCTTCATCCCACCACTTGCAATTACCGGGATATCGGTCACATGATCACGAACAGAGACAATACTTTCAACCGTTGGAATGCCCCAATCAACAAACGCTTCCGCTGCTTCTTTCTTGATTTTATCTTGTGAGCGCAACTTCTCTACTTGGCTCCAAGATGTGCCACCAGCTCCAGCTACATCAATAAATGCAATACCGGCATCTCGTAATTGGTTTGCTACCGTTCCGTCAATTCCCCAGCCAACTTCTTTTATCCCAACAGGAATATCTAGTTTTTCCACAAGTGTCTCTATCTTTCCTAAAAGATTAGAGAAATTTGTATCACCACCAGTTTGAATCACTTCTTGAATTGCGTTTAAGTGTAATACCAATAGATCAGCATCTGTAATCTCTATAATCTGCTGACACTTCTCTACCCCAAAACCATAATTTAATTGCACCGCACCTAAATTAGCAACAATCGGAACTGTTGGAGCATACTCTCTTATTTGAAAAGATGGTCTGTATTCCTCATTTTCTACTAAAGCGCGTGTTGATCCTAGCGCAAAAGTCCATCCCCTTTCTTCTGCCGCAATTGCTAAATTACGATTAATTGTTTCTGCTAGTTCCGCTCCACCAGTCATAGAACTAATTAGAAAAGGAGTTTTTCGTTTAAAACCAAGAAATGACTGGGCTAAAGATACATCATTAAAATCTATTTCTGGCAATGCATTGTGAACAAAACGTACCGATTCCATTCCTGTTGAAATAGTTTTTCCAGTTACTTGACCTGTTAGGCAAAGCTCAATGTGCTCTGCTTTTCGCTTATTAATTGAATCTGACATATTGAAGTCCCCTTTACTAATAACTATCTATTCTATGTTTGCAATAAATTCCTACACCTAATTATCCTAAACTTTACACAAGACAACCTTCAACTTTGAAAACTATAAACTCCTTGTCCTCTTTCTAATTAACTTTATCAATTATTGCTTTCGTTACCACAATAATACTATATGGAAGTAAAACAAACCAAGGATTTACTTCAGTAAAAATAATTAGCACATATACCAAACAGACAAATTTCACTAATATTCCTGGAAAAATTAATAGGATTAAATCATTTCGTTCATTGTAAATCACAGATCAAATGATTAAAAATAGAAGATATCCACAAGCCTCCTGATAGGGTTTCGATGTATACAATAAATGTGTCATGTACTGCGGTAATGATCGATTTTCACTCTTTTTAACACCATTTACAGAAAGATTAGTAACTTTTATCGATCCTCAGAAAAGATATATTTCATCATACTCGAGTCAATATTGAACTCTCTTAAAATATCTACATCTTTTCTACAATATTTAAGAATAAGTATGTCGTGTTTTTTCACACACAACAGTTTTGGTTTGTAATGCCATTCAAGAGTGTACTTTTGAAAAATTCTGTTACCCAACATTTTTTTACTCTACAAATACAACATAAGTAGTTTTGAAAAACTGGATAAACTTTAAGCTATTTTGATACAGTTAATCAAACTTCTCATTCTCCTTTTGGTCGTTATGTAAAAAATAGATAAAACAGGATTAAATACCTATATAATTAATATTTAATTACTCATATAATAAAATTGAATTAAACAAAATTTTCCTTCTATTAATTTTAAGGGATCTATTCTTGGTGATGCATGCAATGTTCATGTCTTATCAATTATCATTTAAAGAAAAGTTTTCAAGTGTAGTTGAGAACAAATGGTTTTGGTTAGTCTTTAACCTGTTTATACGCAACATGGTATTCCACACCTTTTTTATTTGAAGACGATTATACATCTTAATGACTCATAGATTATCATCGACAACACATATGTGAGTCTATCCCAAATAAGAGTCGCTGCCATCATCGGAATAAACAAAAGTGGCAAAACCACTTTATTGAATATGAATATAAACACCTTCAACCCGATTCAGGTCAAATTATACTAGACGAATTTAAACCAGGTAGTCGTGAATATAAACCAACACTTTTTTATTTTCTCGCTAATTTTCATTTATCGGGTTATATAACTGATAAAGCATATGCTCATTTTTTAAAGTTGATGTAGTACCAGTAACTAAAATTTCTCTTATCTATATATAAAGAAATGGGAGACTAAATGCTTTATGTATCAATAGTAAATCGAAATGAATCAGCAATTAAGATTTTTCTGAAAATTCTGTATATTATAAATTAATGAAAAAAGGAATTAATATGTTTAAAAGAAATAAAAAAATAATGATTTTTACACCTGCAATTGGATTTTTGCTAATGTTTTCTGTTTTATTTTTTACAGAGCCAGTATCAGCAGAAAAACTTAACGAGACAGTGGATAAGCCAATTGATTTAAATGAGATTAAGTATGACATTAATCAAAATTTAAATGAAGAACAAATCTCTGAAAGATTTCATCTAATTAATTCAAATTATCAAATTGGTGAAACTTTTTCACCAGAAGACACTGAATTCATTAGAGCATATGCTTTATCAACTACTGAATCAAGTGAAAATCCAGATGATATATCCACTTATGCAATAAGAATTGGATCTAGTAGAAGTGCTAGCTTTAACAAAAGCAAAAAGAAGTATGGGGTAACTGCTAAGATATCGGGTAAAGTTTACTCTAAGATAGGAATTTTAAATAATAGTTATAGAGGGAATTTTACAACAATAATTACCTCTGGAAGTGCAAAAAAAATAAAATATATTAGAAATACAGTAACTAACGCGGCTTATGGTCTAATAGGTGGGGGAGGAACCAAAATAGGCTTGGTGTATAATGGACAAAGAAAAGCTACCTCTGGCCCGAAAAAGAAAAAGTGGTCTATTGATAAAACCGCTAAATACACTGCCATCGGTGTTTTATATACTTATACTGATGCTTATACTGAAGTAAAAACAACGTCAGGTACGTTTACTTTGCATGCATTTTAAGGAGTGTGAAAAATGAGTAATTTTAGCTTAGTTGGTGCACTAATATCATTAGGGACAATCCTAATAATAGCATTTTTAATTTTAAAAGTCGTAAAAACTTTTAGAAATAAATAACTTATGTCTACTTAGTGTTAGTTTTTTACTTAATTCATAAATTCAGAGTGGAATGCCAACACTAAACTCCACAATTTTTTAAAGAAACATAATCCTTTAATTGCAATTTAAATGCAGCCCTTTTGTGAAATCATTATATCAGGTTTACTTGAAGTTAGTTGATTGTGTTACCTAGGCGACACAATCAACTAACTTCGCAAATTTTTCTGTCGATGTTTGATAATCTAATATTTTCGGCGGTAGTGTATTCATCCAGCTTTCGACACCGTCAATCAGCTCGTCAGTGTATGAATGTATTGGTTGCACTTTTTTAATAAAATTTCGAATAATACCGTTATCACGTTCACTCTTTCCACGGTATCAAAAATAGACCTCAATCTTAAACCCTTCCCCTTGTTCTGAAAGATGGATGAATGATGAGCTATCATATGCTGTAATGCTTTTAAAGACATTTTAGGGTATTCGGAAAAAATATCCTCTTGGGTTTGTAACTGCTAAAGCGGCTTTATTAAGAATACGCTTGATAATCTTATGACATGTCTTCCTTTCCACCAGCATTAGTAAAGCATCATCATTTGATTTGTAACATTCTACTTTGTCTATTTTCCAGTACCCAAATTCTTTTCTTGTTGGTAGAACTATTCAGCCTCATTGCTAAATCGATGTTTATTATCAATAGTATTCCTTCATTAATCCAGTTGTAAAGAGTCTTTGTTAAAGAAGTGTATTCAAAGAGATAACATTATGTTTCAAACAATCTATTTTTTTACTGAGTAGATTTTCGCGATTCAGTGAACCTATGCTAAAATAAATGTAATATTAACATATTGGAGATGAGTTGGTAATGAAGCAAGAAATAATTGATCGTTTTACGTCATACGTGAAAATTGATACACAGTCTGATGAATCAAATCCCAATTGTCCCTCTACCGAAGGGCAATGGACCTTAGCACATATACTTGAAAAAGAATTAAAAGCGATTGGTATGCAAGACGTGACAATTGATGAACACTGTTATCTAATGGCTACACTTCCATCAAATACAGAAAAAGTAGTGCCAACAATCGGGTTCTTAGCACATTTAGACACAGCAACTGACTTTACCGGCAAGGATGTTAAACCACAAATCATTAACGATTATGATGGGAAAGATATAATTTTACATAAAGAGCAATCTGTTGTCCTTAAAGTGCAAGATTACCCAGAGTTACACAATTATATCGGACATACATTAATTACAACAGATGGCACAACACTTCTCGGTGCAGATAACAAAGCAGGAATCGCAGAAATTATGACTGCAATGCAGTATCTAATCGATCATCCGGAAATTAAACGTGGAGAGATAAGGATTGCATTTACTCCAGACGAGGAAATTGGGCGTGGTCCGCATAAATTTGATGTGAAAAGGTTCGGGGCAGACTTTGCTTATACAGTCGATGGTGGACCTTTAGGTGAATTACAATATGAAAGTTTTAATGCGGCAGCGGCAAAAATCACTTTTAAAGGAAATAACGTACACCCTGGCACAGCCAAAAATAAAATGGTTCATGCTGTAAAAATAGCAATGGCTTTCCATGATCGTTTGCCAGCTAATGAAGCACCAGAATTCACTGATGGATATCAAGGTTTTTATCACCTACTTTCAATGGAAGGTGATGTAGAGACAGCACAACTCTATTACATCATCAGAGATCATGACAAACAAAAATTCATCTCAAAAAAATCCTTTATAGAAAAAACTGTTTTAGATTTTAATAAAAAGTACGGTTCAGATGCTGTTTCACTAGAGATGAAAGACCAATATTATAATATGAAAGAAAAAATTGAGCCGGTTCATGAAATTGTAGATATTGCATCAAGTGCAATGAAAAAACTAAATATAGCACCGATCATTCAACCTATTCGTGGAGGAACAGATGGATCACAGTTATCATTTAAAGGCTTACCAACGCCAAACCTATTTACTGGCGGAGAAAACTTTCATGGGAAATATGAATATATCTCTGTAGATGATATGGAAAAAGCCGTGCGAACTATTGTGGAGATCGGACGATTATTTGAACAAAAAGCTCAACTATGAAGAAAAAGAATTCTTTCTCAATCACATTAAAAAAGATGAAGCGTTTAACAACAACGCTTCATCTTTTTTAATGTGATCTGTTTGGTTATTTTAGAAATCCCTCATCTTCTTTCCTTAGTAACGGACCTTTAAAATGAAGCTGAAAGAATTTAATTACTATTTTTTCAAAAAAATGTTCGAAAACAGGAACTTTTTTACAGATTTACCTGTCTAATATGTAATGAAGTTATTAAAAGGGAGGAAATTTAAATGATGAAAAAAATAGTAGCTGTCACCGTTTTATTTATTGGGTTTTTACTACCAACGATTGTCACACATGCAGATGAGAATTCTTCTTCCAACAACGACATTACAGTAAACATACAAGCAATGAATAATATTAAATATACTACTAACACCGTCAGTCTCTCAGGATCAAATCTTTACTCTAGAAGTAGCTTAAATAGTACGCGAACTGTAGATACAGTTGGTTTACGTGTTTATCTTCAACGAAAAAATCGATCTTGGGGTAATACTTCCCAAAGTAGAGAGTACCTCAATTATAATGCTTCTTCTATTTCTAAAGTAACTCGATTCCAATTACTACGGGGTTACTTCTATCGTGTAAAGATTGTTCACTTTATTAAAAATAACGGTTCATATGAGAGTAAGATCACATATTCAAGTCCAGTAAACTTTAAATAAACTAAAAAAGCCCTATAGGGCTTTTTTAGCTTAAAGATTTTGCCATTGTGATTAATTCGTCTTTTTTTAAATTACCGGTGATTGATACTTCTGTACGCATCCTCATCCAAAGTAATGTTGTCGTTCCATCATCATAAGAAATAAGCGTAGCTTCTATCCCATCCAAATCAATTGTTTTTACCTGTGCAATGTCATTATTTACGGTGATACTACTAGAATAGAATTCTTCGTTCACTTTGCTTTGTTTAATCACAAAGTGGTTTCCTTTTCCACCATAATGTAAAAAAACATCCTCCAATGGTGTTCCTTCAAACGTTTTTCGAGTAACTCTATCTAATTGGTAGCCATCAGGTATTTTTCTAGGAGTTACAATTTTAAAGGAAGCTTCTTTTACTGCTTCTTCTAAACTCATATCTTTAACGATAGGATGAAGCTCTTTCGATTGCAATGACTTACCATAAGGTGGGGCTTTGGGTAGCTCTTCAATTGGTTTATCTGAAATTTGATTGCGAATTTCCGTTCGATCACCTTGATTTTCAACAAAGTAATTGGAAAACCAACCAAATGCTTCACCGTCCTTTAATTGCATAAAAAAAGAACCAATCACAAGAATGAGAAATAGACTTGCTATACTTAATATTTTTTTATTATATAGAAAAAAGGATTTTTGTTTTGGTTGTTCTTTTATTTCCGATTGAACTTGTTTCCATATATACTCTTTCATAGGTGCAATATTTGGCGCTTCATCGTATGCTTCTTTCACAACATGATAAAACATTTGATCATCTATAATATATTGTTTCTTCTTTTTATTACTCATTATACTTCACCACCAAAAAGATGTCCGCATGATTCATCCGCTTCAATCTGCATTCGTAGTTCTTTTTTTGCTCGGTGAATGCGAGATTTAATCGTTCCTTCTTTTAAATCTGTAAATTCACTAATCTCTTTATCTTTTAGCTCATGTATATATTTTAACATTAATACTTCTCGGTATTCTGGCTTTAACATTGCGATCTTTTCAGTAATAAATTCTTGTCTAAGCTTTTTTTCTATTGTTGCATCAAGGCTTGCAGATACTTCCTGCTTTGATTTAACATGTTCTAAAACAACGTCTTCTGTTGGGATCCCATTCCGAGCATTTTGTTTCCGAATTAAATCAATAGCTGTTCTTGTCGCAATCGTAGAAAGCCAAGCACCCATTTTTTCTTTATTCTCTAATCGATCCATATATTTAAATGCTTTAACAAATGTATCCTGAACTATGTCTTGTGCCAGATGTTGATCCTTTATAACAAAAAAAGCATCTCGAAAGACACGATCATAAAATAACTCATATATAAGACGGAACTCCTGCTCAGATAGTTCCGTTTTTTTCTTAAATCTTTTAAACATTCATTTATCACACCTTTACAACAACAGCGATATACTTTAACCATTATAACAAAATTCAGGGGAAAAGTTTACCATATATTTTTTTTGTTGCTCGTGTGAACTTTTTTCGGACACTCTAGTTTAAAAAACTATAGGATTTTTTCAACAATAAATGAACCATCTTCACGTTATTAATAAGTCATAACCCAAATTTAAATTATACACTTTTTTAATGCAAATGCACTTTCACACCCGGAGAAATTAAACATATAATAAAGCATGAAAAAGAATTTAAAAGAATTTATAGAATTATCTTTACTTATTCGTAATATTTGGTATTATATACTTGAATTCATTAATAAATGAAGGATTTTATACATTGAAAGGGGATAGTTGCGTATGTTATTGTCTTTATACTTCCTTTCGGTAATTTTAATTACTTTCAAAGTAATTTCTTTTATCGACAAACTAACAACACGTAACAGAAAGAAAACATTTATGGATGCTGATCCTACACAACCCGTTCTTGCTTTTCCAGAAAACTAATCCTTTAATAAAGAATGAACAATTAAAATTCACGCCCTTTGATTTTGTCAGAGGGCGTTTTTGTTTGAATAAAAAATAACACTTTCTAACCCTAATGTCAGAACGTGTTTTAATAGTTATAAGAGTTGACCAAGAACATAGTTGATTAAAAACCATAGAATTCCAAAAAAAATGATAAGATACGTTATATATTTGATCAATGCAACCCCTACTTTACTGGAATCTGATTTCTTTTCTTTTTTTCAACTTCAATATCTTTGTTATGTTCCATAGAAACACACCCTCCCTATATAATAAATCACATATTTTTAATTTGTCTATTACTAACTAATTACCTAATTTCTGTATTAAAAAATATATTAAGGGGATTATCCGCGTTTGGATAGGAGCATGACTTATGGGAAAACTATAGTGACAACTTAAAGAGGTGGGATTAAATGAAGCACAATGAAGAAAAAATCGATAACTACTTTGACCAATCTGTAATGGATTACAAAGAAGGGACAGCCTATTTACAAAAAACACTTCCTTATGTAACCGAACATTATATGTCATTTACAGACGCTTGTTTTAAATCAGGAGCACTCGATAAAAAACAAAAACAACTAATCGCATTAGGTATTAGTATTTTTGCACAGGATGCGTATTGTATCATTTATCATACAAAAGGCGCAGTGGAAAATGATGCAACAGAACAGGACATAGCAGAGACTATCGGAGTAAGCACTGCACTGGGTGGTGGTGCCGCCTTTGCACAAGGTGTCACACTTGCTATCGACACATTCCATCATTACAAAAAAGAAGAGTAGCAAAAAAAAGCATCCATCTGATGTGCCCCCTAGAGTTAGACCAAAAATCTAATTCTAGGGATTTTTTATTGTCAGTATACTAGTATTAACTGTACAATAGTCTTTACAAAATAAACTAAATCAACCAAAATAATAATTAAATCATTCTAATTATTCATAAAGAAAGGGGCGAGATAAATGGGCAACAAAAAAGCTATTGTTGTTTTTAGTGGTGGACAGGATAGTACAACGTGTTTATTTTGGGCATTAGAGCGATTTGAGCAAGTAGAAGTGGTAACTTTTGATTACCAGCAACGTCATCATAAAGAAATTGAGGTAGCTAAACAAATAGCAGTTAAGTTAGGGGTAAAACAAACGATATTAGATATGTCTTTATTAAATCAGCTTGCACCTAATGCATTAACAAGGTCAAACCAAACAATCACAGAAGGAGAAAACGAAGAATTACCTTCTACTTTTGTTCCTGGTCGAAATTTGTTATTCTTATCCTTTGCAACGATCTTAGCTAGACAAAGTGGAGTAAAGCATATTATTACTGGTGTAAGTGAAACTGACTTTAGTGGTTACCCTGACTGTAGGGACATGTTTATTAAATCACTCAATGTCTCATTAAATCTATCAATGGATGATCAATTTGTGATACATACCCCGCTTATGTGGTTAGACAAAGCGGAAACATGGAAATTAGCTGATCAATTAGGGGCTTTCGATTTTATTCGAAAGGAAACACTAACTTGCTACAATGGTATTCCAAGTGATGGATGTGGTGAATGCCCAGCATGTCAATTAAGAAAAAAAGGATTGGAAGCATTTTTAGCAACACAGTAATTTAAAAGGAGTATACGAGCAGTGAGAAAGAGAAAATTAAGTTTTACATTATTCATGTGCGTCATTCTATCTTTCCTTGTTTTGCTTGCTTTTGTATATGCCAAGCCAACTGATTCAACTAAACAACATGAACACACTCCCACTCTGTTTGTACATGGCTATAAAGGAGGACCTCGTTCATTTGAAACCATGCTTAATAGACTTGAAAAAAAACAATTAGGAGAAAAAACAATGGTGATACATGTTGCTTCAAACGGTAAGATAGCAACGAGCGGTGACTTAGCTGAAAAACACCCGTCTTTTATCCAAGTTATCTTTCAGAACGATCGAGCAACGATTGCACAGCAAACACAATGGATGGAAAACATACTTCATCAGTTGAAGGAAGTTTACAACATTCGACAAGTTAATTTAGTTGGACATTCTATGGGAGGTCTTACCGCAACCAATGTCATTTTACATAACACAAAAAAGAATACTATACCTACAATAAAGAAACTTGTTGTTATTGCAAGTCCATTCAAAGGAATTGACAGCCCTAATTACTTTTTAGTCAACACAGGAGAAGCTGCAGTTGATTTAAAAACAAGATCAGAAGCATTGAAAAAAATGATTGCAAATAAAGAAAAGTTCGACCCTACTATTGACGTATTAGCTATTGCAGGAGTAATTGACCAAACAGGAACAGATGGAATAGTCAGCTTGATTAGCGCAATGGGAATTGAAGAGATTGTGAATGAAGATCAGCTTCAGCGTGAAATTTTCAATGATAACAAAGCTACACATTCTGGTCTACACGAACACACTGGTGTAGATCAAAAAATCGGCTCATTTTTATGGAAGTGAACAGGAATGTTTTATGATTCTAACCAAGCAGTCCTTCTTAAAAAGTTTGAGGTTAATGTTGAGCAGTATAGGGAAGCGGAGTGGCGAGTAACTCACTTAATACTGCTCCAATACCGCATATTAATACTAGCTATAAAAAATAAAGCTCTTTATCTAAGCTTTGCATAGATACATGTATTGCGCAATCGCGATCCATCTAACGCAACGGAGTCATTGATAAACAACCCTTCTTGCTTAAAGCCTAAGTGCTCAGGTATCGCTCGACTTTTAACATTTTGTTCATCACAACAAATTTCAATTCGATTGGCACCTAGTTCAAGAAAAGAAAAATCACAAATCCCCTGAACCGCTTCGGTCATATATCCTTTCCCACTATATCTAGTGTCAATCAATAGCCTATTTCAAACCGTGGTACTTCCCAATTTATTCGATGCAAGCCAGATGATGCAATAAATGCACCGGTCTCTTTAACAAAAACGAGTAATCGCAGATCTTCTCTTTTGATAAAATTGATATATGCCTCACGAATATTAATATCCGTCTCTTCTTCTGTCTAATCTTTCTGAGCAAACGGAAGCCATTGCTTTAATTCCTCTTTAGATGTTTGAATTGCTTCATAAACAACCTTTCCATCGGCTGACTTTGGACAACGAATAATTAATCGTTCCGTTTCAAATTCACTTGGAAAATCTAATAAAATAGGATTCAACTTCGGCTCACTTCCTTAATCAGATGATTTTAAATTAGTCTATCTCAACATGTAGAAATTGTAAATGACTTTCTTTTTATGTATTTGTTAATTACAATCCCTTTAATTTACATTTAATTCTACTATTAGAAAATGTTACATTGTTTCTATTTAGTAACTCGTGATATAATTCACATCGTTATAGGTATAATAAATTATAAAATATCAATTTAAAAGGATGTATGTAAACGATGGCAACCGTTTTATATGTAACAGCAAATCCAAAAAACGCTTCTATTTCTTATAGTAAAGCTGTTGGTGAGGCTTTTTTGCACGATTATAAATTAACTAATCCTAATGATGAAGTGATAGAACTTGATTTATATCAATCATATATTCCACAAATCGATCCGGATGTATTTCAAGGTTGGGGAAAGCTTCAAAATGGAGATGACTACACTTCACTTTCAGAAGAAGAACAGAAAAAAGTGAGCCGCTTAGAAGCATTGTGCAATCAATTTATTGCGGCTGATAAGTATGTATTTGTTACCCCATTATGGAATTTTTCTCTACCACCAATTATGAAAGCATATTTTGATGCAGTTGCAGTAGCAGGAAAAACCTTCAAACATACCGAGCAAGGCGCTGTTGGTTTATTAGAAGGTAAAAAAGCATTACATATTCAAGCTAGCGGCGGGATCTATTCTCACGGACCAACATCTGATAAAGAAATGGGACATCGTTACGTAAGAACAATTCTGAGTTTTTTTGGTATCGATGATGTTGAAGCATTATTTGTGGAAGGCCATGATCAAATGCCTGATAAAAAAGAAGAAATTAAGCAAATGGCAATCCAACAAGCAAAAGAATACGCGTCAACATTCTAATAATAATTCCTACAGATTTAACAGATAAAAAAGAAAGCAAACATTACATTTGCTTTCTTTTTTATTACCCTTGTATATCTCTTTTTTGATAGCCGAAGAAGCCGACAACAGTTAATGCAATAGCTATGATTGTTAATGTAATTAATGGTGTAAATGTTAGCTCATCTACCGGTAATTCTGGAATATGCGCAAAAGGAGACAGGTTGCTAATCCATTCTGGAAACTCTAATAACTCTCCTAAATACACAACGACAAAGGTGAATAATAGATAAAACCAGCTAAACGAAGTAAATCTTGGTGTTACTCCAAATATGAAAACTGCTACCCCTAAAATCACCCACAAAGCAGGTAGGTACACAAGCATTGCTTTAACAAGGATAGAAAATGTCGTGTCAATTTCCAATACTGCTAGGCCAGTAGATGCTAGACCAATCACAGACACCAATAGCATTAAAAAGCTGATAACAAAAGCAATGATGACATAACTTAATAATAATTTTTTTCTAGAAATATCTCGTGCTAGTAAATGCTCTGTTCGTTGCTTCTTCTCTTCCCCTCTAATTTTCAATATAGACATAATGACTGGAATGGTTGCCATAATAGCCATAACCACCATCAGCATCGACAAAAATTGCTCCGTTAGTGATATATTTTCATCACTAGCTAACATTTGTCTAATCATATCATTTTGTTCAAAAAACGTACCTAAATCACCTAAAACAGATCCGTAAGATGCACCGATAACAAACACACCAACCAACCATGCAATAATTGGTGTTCGTTGTAAACGAAGTGATAAACCAATAGGTGTTTGTAACAAACGAGATGCGTGTTTTTTTCCTCTTCTAGAAGGTAAAAGACCAGCACCAATATCTCGAACATGATTTAAATATAATGCTAATAGGAAAATACAGCTACCTATAAATAAAGTGAGTAAGATTGGCCACCAATAATTATTCACATATACTTCTGTTCCTAATATCCAGCCTAATGGAGAAAACCAGGAAACGGTAGTATTTCCAGCGTCACCTACCGCGCGTATGAAATAAGCGATTCCTAGTACAGTAAAAGACAGCATCATCGTTCCTCTTGCATTATCGGATAGCTGTGCAAAAAGCATTGTCACTGCAGCAAAGAAAATTCCTGTTACACCTAAAACAACGCCATATAATAAGGAACCTGCTAAATCAATACTCTCAATACCTAGAATAGCTAATCCAGCAGCAATTACAAGTGATAAGAAAATATTTGTGCCAAGAACAATAAACATTACTGCATTTGTTGGGGCAAGCCTACCAATTGGTAAAGCACGAAGCATTTCAAGCTGACCATCTTCTTCATCCGCACGCGTTAATCGAACAACTAATAAAATATTCATGATCGCAACGACAACTGCAGTCATTAATAACATTTGATGTGCCATCATTGCTCCATTCGTATAATTTTCAAGACCATACCCTTGCCCTACTAATGCAGACATTGCTGGATTTTTCATCGTTTCAGCCATCGTTTGTCGTTCTATATCACTTTGATATAAACCACTAAGAGATACTGCTGTAGAAATGGTTACAATCAAAAAAGACAGAACCCAAATCAATAATTTCATTCGCTCTCGCTTTATTAAAAATTGAACAAGAAAACCTGTTTGGTAATTAGCTTGATTGGTCATTAGCTAACACCTCCACCAGCACTTGTTCCTTCATAGTGACGCATAAATAGATCCTCCAATGTTGGTGGGGCACTTTCCAATTTAGTTATTCCAAACGGACTAATATACCGCATAATATGATCTAATTGATCTGCATCAACTTGGAATATAAAAGTTTTATCCTTTTGTTCAACGTCATAAACGCCAGTAAGTGAAGTTAAATTAGCCAGTTCCTTTTTTGTTTCAACAACTAAACGTACTCTTGTTAAATGTCTTAATTCATCTAACGAACCTGTTTCAATCATCTTACCTTGCCGAATAATACCTACTCGATCACATAAACGTTCTACTTCTGACAAAATATGACTAGACAGCAGAATGCTCGATCCTCCTTGCTTCGCTTCTTCTACATAAGATTGAAACACTCGTTCCATCAAAGGGTCTAATCCTGATGTAGGTTCATCTAAAATGTACAGATCTGCTTTTGCTGCAAATGCAGCTATTAGTGCTACTTTTTGACGATTTCCCTTTGAATAGGTTCGGCATTTCTTCGATGGGTCAAAATCAAAGCGTTCAATTAATTCCGCTCTTTTCTTCTTATCTATTTGCTTTCCACGCATTTTAACAAACAAATCAATTACTTCACCACCTGTAAGATTGGGCCACAAGTTTACATCACCAGGGACGTAAGCAATTCGCTTATGAATATTTACCGCGTCTGTCCAGACATCTTTCCCAAAAATTTTCGCTTCACCAGAGGTCGCCTTTAACAAACCTAGTAATACGCGAATCGTTGTTGATTTTCCCGCTCCATTTGGCCCGATAAAACCATAAACTTCCCCTCTACTCACATCTAAGTCAACACCATCTAACGCCGTGAAATTTCCGAATTTCTTTGTCACTTGACTCGCTTGCAAAATCGTCATACATTCCCCTCCACTTCTTGATAAAAAACTGTTCTTAACACATTCAAATAGTCATAAAACTCTTGCCAATACGGATCTAAATCAATCGAGTGAATATTCTTTCCTGCCAGCCGCTGCTTTAATTCTTCTTGGTAACCATCTATGGACCAACGTATCAGTTGAAAAGCTTTATTTGGATCAACATCCTTTCTAAACAAGCTATAATCAATATTGTCATACATTTTACTATAGCCCATCGTTTGTAACTGGTGATATTTTTCACTAATCTCAGTCGGCAACTCAGTTTGTTCTTCCAACATGAACGCACTAAGAAAATAAATTATAAATGGGTGTGTTTTAAATAATTGTGTTTTTAAATGAGCCATTTGATACATGCGAGTGATAAAGTCTTTCTCACTCGTGTCTATTCGTTGTAACAAATCATTAAGGGTTAAATCAAGACTGTAATTCAATAAATAATGATAAAGCGATTGTTTATTTTGAAAATAGTAGAACAGCATCCCTTTACCTATGCCAGCGGCTTTAACAATGCGATTGGTTGAAGCTCGTTGATACCCTTCTTCTGAAAATTCTTGTAATGCGGCATTGATAATTCTATTTTTCTTTTCTAAATCAAGGTTTTCAAAAGTATCATTAATAAGCAATCACCCCTTTCCAAAATATGTTCGACCACTCAAGTCTGCCTTATTATACCATTTTAGACCGATGTGGTCAATTTAAAACATGCATTATTTTCACTATTTATTACATGTGCTGAAACAGATGATAAAAAAAGCTTTTCGCAGGCAAAAAAACAAACTACAATTCACTTGAAATTATAGTTTGTTTTTCTCTAATATTTAATTTTTTGGTTCTACGTCAAATCACGTTGGTGAGTCAGAATAGTCATCTGAACGATTAGAAAAGCCAGACATAAGTCCATATGCCTTTTTTTTCACTATTAGATAAGTAACTCCACCGTAAACAAGTAACGTCCAAGCCATTATAATAAATAAAATCACATTACTTTTGTCCAAAATGATCAGCACTTATTCAATAAAGTATTTTGTCTTTTAATTATATGTACAGTTTACTACTGAAAGCAATATTTATATAAATAGATCGATTGTTTAATCTTTATAATACTTATCTGGTTGGAATTCCACAGATGAGTAACTCAGTTAATGAATTTTTAAAAAACGCATAACTATGGTATAATTAATATAATAAAAATTAAATCTAGGTCACAGTCGCCCTGTGACCTAATGATAAGCGGTTCCCCCAGAGGGATCGGCTATCTACAGATACGATAGACCTCTCCTAGTCACTTGTCAGGGTAAATAGGGAGGTCTATTTCTTATTAATCATTGAAACGACTAACGCGAGTAATGCAATCAATAATGTACCAAACCCAAATAGTACCATGAAGATTTCATACATCCCCACAGGCATCACCTCCCTACTTCGAGGCTAGCCGACCTTTCCCTAAAAGAACATTATCTGCTTGTATTATAGCATAATTTATTTAAAATGGGAACGAGTGTTCTTATTTACATTCAAAAGTCCTAGGTTCTAGTTGATTTAAGTCATTTACTCTTTGGTATAATTTATACAGCATTATCATGATTAATCGATATACAAATGAAGAAAACGAACTGAGTTTCTACCCTCTCAGTCCGCTTTCTCAGCATAATTATTATCCAGATTATTTTCTAGTTTTTCGTTAAATTACACAGCCGTTACTTTTGATTTAATCACTGGGTACCCTAATTTTTCAATCGTTTTTTCAATATCTTCAATTGATATAGTTTCTGAATTAAAAGCGATCTTTACTTTACTTGAATTAAACATTACTTTAACACTATCTTTCTCCACACCGTCCAATCCTCTTACTGCATTCTCTATCTTTTGTAGGCATGATGGGCATGATAATGTTTCTAATTGAATAGTTGCTTTTTTCATTATAAATCTCTCCTTTTTTTACATTAAGACTTTGCTATGTTCGCCTTTTCCCTCTACAATTCCAGTATAAAGCGTCAATGATTAAGAAAATTTGATCTAAATCAAGTTTTTTTATCTTTTAGTAGTTTTTTTGATTTCTATTCACTAATTCAGGAACTCTTCAATCGATAACTGAGCAATCTCATTCCATTCAAAATAACTACTAAAATACTTGCTTCGTGGACGAGCATTCCTATCGACATGTTCATCCACTCACTAAACAGCAAGCTAGCTAATAGAATCAATACAACACCTACAGCAATCACGATGTTCTGTTTCATATTTCTTGCAGTTGATTTAGTTAAGCCTAATGCGTGTGGTAAACGACTGAAGTCAGAATTCATCAAGACGACATCTGAAGTTTCGATTGCAACATCGGTGCCGCTTCCCATAGCTATTCCAGTATCAGCTAAGGCTAAGGAAGGACTGTCATTGACACCGTCACCTACAAAGGCAACAATTTTACCTTCTGTTTGTACTTTTACAATATATGCTGATTTTTGTTCCGGAAGCATATTTCCGTGTGCCTCTGTCAACTCGAGTTCGCGTGCAACTATATCAACTGTTCCTTGGTTATCACCAGAAAGTACAACAAGATTTTTCACACCGAGTCTTTTTAACTGTTGAAGATCCTGTTTCACACCTGACCGAACTTGATCACGAATGCCCATTAGAACCTTTAGTTCTCCATCAACCGCTGTTAAAACAAGCGAGTTTCCATTTTGCTCAAAATTTTTGATATCATCTTTTATTTTTTTTGTTAAATGAACATTTTCCTTCTCCATAAGCGATTCATTACCAACAACAACATGATGACCATTAACTCGTGCAGTAATACCACCTCCTTTTTCGACCTCAGTTTGGTCCACTGTAAAAAGGGGTGTTTCACCTATGTGATTCAAGACGGCTTTTGCCAATGGATGGTCGGATTCACGCTCTACACTAGCTAAATAACTAAGTGCCTCTTTCTTTTCCGTTCCATAAAATTCTATTTCTGCTACTTCCGGGTTACCTACTGTTAACGTTCCTGTTTTATCAAAGAAAATCGTGTCTACTTTACTAAAATCACTGATGACTTCACTTCCTTTTAAAAGCACACCATTACGTGCACCATTTCCAATCCCAGAAACATTAGATACAGGTACTCCAATGACTAATGCTCCAGGACAACCTAATACTAGCACTGTGATGGCTAACTCAATATCAGATGTGAATAGCCAAACGATAATTCCGAGAACTAAAACAGCAGGTGTGTAATATTTAGAAAATCGATCAATAAATCGCTCCGCTGCTGACTTCGAATCTTGCGCCTCTTCTACCAACTCAATAATTCGCCCAAACGTCGTATCTTCGCCAACTCGATCGGCTTGAATTTGAATCGTTCCATTTTCCAGAATTGTTCCTGCAAAAACTTTTGATCCTTTTGTTTTACCTACTGGAACAGATTCGCCTGTAATGCTCGCTTCGTTAATATGACCTTCCCCAGTCATTACTGTCCCATCTACCGGTATTTTCCCTCCAGTCTTTACTAACAGTACGTCTCCCTCATCTACGTCATCCACATCTACTGATGCAAACTCACCATTTTGCATTTGTTTTAAAGCACTATCGGGAGCCATTTCAGTTAACCTTTTAATAGCTGAGCGCGTTTTGTTTAAGGTACGCTGTTCTAAATAAGTACCAAATAAAAATAAAAAAGTAACAATGGCTGACTCTTCATAGTTTTGTATGATTACAGCTCCAATTACCGCGATTGTGACTAAAACATCAATACTAACAACCTTTACTTTTAAAGCCTGATAAGCTTGAATTGCAATCGGAGCTCCCCCAAGAATAGACGCAATGATAAGAGACACATTAAAAACAAATGCATTACTTAAACTAAAGTGAGCAAAAAAACCAATGATAATTAGGATTGCACTAATTAACGTAATTTGATTTTTCTTCCCTAAAATAAAATATTGCATGCTATTTTCCTCCATGTATATAAATATTTTGTGTGAATGCTATGGATCAGCTGAAAAATTTGTTTACTTCATTTAATGTTATTTTACTTGCTATCTAACGTCTTTAATTTGATCTATATCAAATGCGACAAAAGAAATAACATCTTTAACTGGGTAGTTGTCATTTAAATATAAAAAAAACAAGTTTAATGAAGAGTTTTCATCAAACTTGCCTTATACAATCTATTTTTTAAATTGATTGATATCTTTAATTAAAATTCCACGTTGCCCTTCTAGTTTAATTAACCCCTGCGACTCCATAGTAGCTAGATTTCTGCTCAATGTCTCGAGTGTTGTGCCAATCAGACCTGCTAGATTTCCTTTACTTAATGGTAACGTAATAAGTAAGTCTTTCTCTTTACCAGGAGCCTGTTCTTTAGCAAACTGTATCAATGCATGCGCAATACGTTGCTCTACATGATGAAGCGTTAACTGTTCAATATGATTTTCCATATTTTCTACTCGTTCACTGACTACTTCTAATAATTTACGAGCAATCTCTGGGTATGCCTGAATAATGGCTTGCATATCGTTCCGCTTAATCATACATAGCTTCACATCCGTTAATGCCTCTGCTTGACTCGTATAATGATATTCTCTAAACAAAGATAATTCACCAATGGAGTCCGTATGTGTCAATATGCGTAAAATTTGTTCTTTACCATCTTGATTAATTTTAGATAGTTTCACCTTACCGTCATTTACAACAATTAATCCCTGCGCTTTATCCTGTGGCATAAAAATCAATGAGCCTTTTTCGTATGAGATACTTTGTAGATGTTTACTTATCTTATCCATTTCTTCTTCTGTAAGATGATTAAAAATCGGTACATGAAATAAACACAAGCGGTCTGTTTGATGATTACAACCTACCATTCTACTGCTCTCTCCTTAAAATTGAAATGCTTCTTTTATTTTTAACGCTACTTCTTGTGCAGTCAAATTAGTATTATCTATACGAATATAATTCTCAGCAGTTATTTCATTTTGAAATGAATTTAACCGATATGTTTTCATCGTTCGCAATAACTCAGCTTCAGATTGTTCTGTATTACGTTTCGTTGCTTTATGCGTTAAACGATTAGGTGTTATGTTTCGCTTTAAACGTTCCTCTACATCTGCTTCTAATTCAACATAATATATCGTTGCACCAGCTTTTTCAAAAATGGAAGTTGAATGCTGTACGAAATCCCAATCTTCTTGTTCATTGAATGCCCAAACATAGGTGAATATAAAACCTGGCAAGTCACTATGAGCCACTTCTGTGAAAATTTCATTTCGAAACAGGTTAACTAACCGCTCAAAACCTGGTGTTCCAAAATCAAAGAATGGCTGCACTAATTCAATTGTCATATGATTATGAAATAGTTTAAAAGCCGTTAATTTTTCTAATTCATGACCAATCGTCATTTTCCCAACTGCCTGTGGACCGAATAACAAAATAAATTTCATCCAAAAACCTCCATTTTGTTTATCTATCATCATATCGTTCCATAGACTCGTTTTCAAGGCATATCTAAACATGTATATCAGGTTACTGTTTTATGCGTTCCATTAAATTGATGGCAATCCCCATACAAATAACTCCAAATAACACCAAAATTGAAATTGGTTCTAATATAGCACTTAAACTTTTATTATACATCAGCACATCTTTCAGCGCTTCTACACCATAATATATAGGCATACCTTTTGAAAGTGCCAACATAAAAGGATTAGAAACTGCTTCTATCGACCAGAATGCTCCTCCTAACATAGCCATTGCTGTAGCAATAATTGGATTAATCGCTTGTAATTGTTGCGGCGTACTAGCTATACATAGAATTAACATCCCTAATGATACAATGGCAAATACGTAGCATGCAATACTTACTAACATTGCACCCCAAGAAGCATTTAAATTATAACCGAAAACGAAATCAAAAATTAAAAAAACCGTACAAATTTGCACAAATCCAATTATAAAACAATACAGTAAATTCCCTAGATATATTTGCCACTTTTTGACCGGTGACAAAATTAATCGATTCCATGTTCCTGTTCGTTTTTCAATCATAATGTTAGACAAATGTGAAAAGATGGTGAAAATAACAAAAAAAAGTGTCATTCCAATCAAAACTTGATATCTATGTGCATCTGCATTGGAGTAATTACTAGGGTTTAATGTTTTTGTATTCACGGTTAACACCGGATCTTCTAAAGCAGATTCTATTTTATGATGAACAGATCTGTCATCTAGTGATTGGTTTAACTGACGCATAGCTCTTTCTTGTTCAAATAACTGATGTACATATTGTTCCACTATCCTTTGATTAGGGTCTTCTGTGCTAACTAAAAATTGATAATTATTCTGCTGTATTTCAAGTACATAATTTAATTTACCAGATTGCACATCCGCTTGCGCTTTTTCCTCTGTTATTTTTTTGAATTGAAATTGTTCAGATTGATTAAGTAACTCTAGCCATTCAGACACTTCAAAATCACTATAAACATACACTGTTTCAGGTTGTTCTGAAGTCCCAAATCCTGACATCATCCCAACAAATAAAATGGTCAGACCAAAAAATGAAAAGATTAACATGGGCGCTCGCTTGATCCGAATTAACTGTAAAATTAAAATTGACTTCAAACGGATGACCTCCTTTTTGGAAAGATAATCACGCTTAGAATAAATAAAGTTATAGAAATAATAACCAATTTACTACATGCAAAGGTAAGGTTACTTAGTGAGACGCCTTGCATCCATTGGATATAAGCAGATAATGCCGCACCATTCGGAGTCCATTCCCCTATTATCCGTATAAAGTCCGGAAGTTGTGATGCAGGGAAAAAACTTCCGCCTAAAAACGCAAAAATAGTTACTACTCCACCTGAAAACATCGTATTTACATGATCACTATTCATACGAACAGATACCGCCGAAAGAATGGTCCCTAATGCACCGACAGAACATGCGAGCAAAAAGGATATCAACACCATGCCGAACCAAAAAGAAATACTATACCCTTTAAACGATTGAAAAAGAAACGTTGAAATCAACATTAAAATAAATAATTGTAACAACACAATGCTTGTCGTAGAAATAAATTTACTAGTTAAATAGGTAATAGGCGATTTTCCACTTAAAATAATACGATTAAACACATGTTGTTTTTTTTCAATATGTGCTTGACTTCCAATCGTGGATGCGACATACAAGACGAACATCACCGCCATTCCAATTGTATAATACTGCATTGCCGAGATTGGCTTTTCATTTGAAGCAATAGTAATTGTTCCACCTAATGACTCCACTGATTCTCCCTTAAAGTTTATCTTTTTATCCGTTACGGATGCCGCTACTGCCTGAAAATTTAATGATTGTGAAAACCTTTCTACTACTTGCTTAACAATGCTTGCTTTTAAACTTTCTTCTTCCTCTACGATTAAATCCATCTGACTTCCAGGACCTTCTAAAAGAAACATTTTACTTAATGTGTGAAAGGTAAAATCTTCTGGAAGAATAACAATCGCTGCAATTTCTTCTTGCTCTAACGCTTTTATCGCTCGTGCTTTACTCATCTCTCTAACGTCTATCATCTCTTTTAACTTGTCTTTTTGAAACACTTCCCGCAGTAAAGTATAAGGAAGTACGTCTTTCGAAGTAGTCATCAGCTTCATTTTTATTTCCTCAGGTGCATCAAGCTGTGTAACCTCAGCTTTAAAAGCTTCCACCCCTTCCTGCTCCTGGTCTTGAGAAACAATAGCTATACTCATATGAAGAACTTCAGCCTCATCACTCCATATACCTCGTAGTGCAAATCCTAATATAGAAATAAGAATAACTGGCATTAAAATTAAAATGATGAGTTCATTTCGCTCTCGAATCAATACTAATATATCTTTTTTTAAAAAGTTAAACATTTGTCTGGCCTCCTTTCATTAATCTCGCAAGGTACGACCTGTGAGGTGTAAAAAAACATCCTCTAACGTTGGAATTTGTACAGTTACATTCGTCACTTGTATACCAAATGCTTCTGTCTGATGGAAAATGCTGGCTAACTTATTACTATCTTTTGGGACAATCAGTTTTATTCCCTTATCCGTTTCTGATGCTTGTAATATATCTTTATCCTTTGCTAATGCTTCCATTAATGATGGTGAAGATGAATGCGTCTCAATCAATATAGTTTCCTCATTCGAAAGCACACGTTTCAACTCTTTCTTCGTACCGGATGCTATAATTTTACCGTGATCCATAATATATACGCGATCACATAGTTTTTCTACTTCCTCCATGTAATGGCTCGTATATAAAATAGTCAATCCATTTTCTTCATTAAGTCGTTGAACCATTTCCAAAATATAGTTTCTTGATTGAGGATCAATACCTACTGTCGGTTCATCCATAATTAATATTTCTGGTTCATGTAGTAGGGCAACAGCAATATTAATTCGACGTTTCATTCCTCCAGAATACGTTTTGACAACATCTTTTTTTCTTTCTTTTAAACCAACCATCCGTAAAACTTTATCAATTTTATCTTCTAATTGCTTGCCACGAATTCCGTAAATTTTTCCAAAAAATTTTAAATTTTCATAAGCTGATAATTCTTCATATAGTGCAATTTCTTGCGGAACAACCCCTAACACATTTCGAATGAGTTGCGGGTGCTTAACGACACTCTTTCCATTTAATCGAACATCACCCTCCGTAGGTTTAATCAACGAAGAAATCATCGATATTGTCGTTGATTTACCAGCCCCGTTTGGACCTAAAAGTCCAACAGATTCACCTTTTTCGATGTAAATATTTATTCCATCTACGACAAGCTGATTTTTAAATTTTTTTTGTAATGCCTCTGTTTCAATCAACCCAATTACCTCCTTTTTACTTGTTTGTATTACTACTATATAAAGAAAAAGACAGTACAAATACTGTCTTTAGTCACAATTTCATTCATCTTCTATTACTAAAGTCATACAATATGATGCCGAATAGCGTAAATAGCTAGCTGCGTACGATCTCGCAATTCTAATTTATCTAAGATTATACTAATATGATTCTTTACTGTTCCTACAGATAAATAGAGTGCATCCGCTACTTCTTTGTTGCTTTTTCCGTTTCCTAGTTGTTGTAGAATTTCTAATTCACGAGGAGTTAGTGAAGGATCAACACTTCTTTCTTGTTGTTGATTAATTAAAGTAGGCATTATTTTTGCTGCTACTTGATCTTGGAGTGACAAGCCACCGGATAAACAGCTTCGAATCGCCCGAATAAGATCCTCGGCTTCTGCATCTTTTAACATATATCCGTTGGCACCACTTCTTAGTGCTTCAACTGCATAATTTTCATCGTTAAAAGTTGTTAACATTAATATTTTTCGATTTGGCCACCTTTCATGAATAATCTGTGCTGCTGTTAGACCATCCATTACTGGCATACGAATATCAAGTACAATAATGTCACAAACATGGTTTTCACATGCCGTAACCGCTTCTTTTCCATTTTCAACTTCAGCTATCACAGTTATTTCCGAATCTGTTTCCATCATCATTCGCAAGCCTTGACGTACCATTTTTTGATCTTCTGCCAAAATAATTCTAATCATTTGTCGATCAGCTTCCTCTCCAATGGAATCATCCCTCTAACAATGAACTGTCCTTGGGATTTTTGAACATTCAATTTCCCACCAACATGTTCCATTCTTTCCTGCATAGACGTTAGTCCAAACCCCTGCTTTACACATGATTGGTGTTCAAATGGGTTGCTTATTTCTACTTGAAAATAATTATTTGCCACTGATTCAAAAAGGATTGTCGCCTCCTTCACATGGCTATGTCGCATCATATTTGTAAGTGATTCCTGAACGACGCGATAAACAGCAACCGTTTGTTCATTTGATAAAGGGGCAGTAAAAGCACCATTTTTAATTGAAAATGTAATACGAACATGACTTTCCGCTTCTAACTTACGTATTAGCCGGATGATAGCTGACAGCCCACCTTCCTCTTCATTTTTCAACGTTTTAACTGCACTTCTCGTTTCATCTAAACTTATTTTAGCTAAATCTTTTATATTAGAGAGCTGCTTTTTTGTTTTTTCATCTGTTGATTGCATTCGCATCACTTCTAATTGCATTAACAGCGCCGTCAGTTGGTGACCAACCGAATCATGCATATCACGAGCAATTTGTTCTCTTTCTTCTTTTCTAGCTAGCTTATCTGTGGTTACTAATCTTCTCTTCACCGTACGAAATTCGCTTTGTAGCGCCTCATATAGTTCACTGATTATTTTTTCTTTCCTACTAGTTTGATAAAATGCTAGAAAAGCAAAGCCAATTAAACAAGCAGTAAATACAATGTTAATTATTACCTCAACATTTCGCAACAAAAAATATGGAATAATTGCTAATGTAATAAGGTACACATAAGTAATCATAGCATATCGGAAAGGCAATCGATAAAACCCTTTTCCTGCAATTAACAAATAAGTAAGAAAACTAAAAAAGGAGATATTTTCTACTTGAAATATATGAAAAATACTAAAACATAGCAATCCCATTAGAAAAAACAGTAGCATATGTATAAGAGAATAAGGTCGACATAAGGGCGATAGAAAATACAATCCCCAAAAAAGTGCACTCAGTAGCAGAATCATTGGTTGACCAAACAAAGTCCCATACGAAAAAAACAATGCGATAAACCATGTGCATATAAATACCAAAGACCATAACCAATACGATCGCATTATCTGAACTCCTCACTAGATGACATTTTTATATCTAGCATAGCAAATATATTTTTGTAAAGGAATACTATCCTAGTTTCAATTAATCTTTTACTTTTATAATTTTGGAAAGGATAGAAATTTGACTCTATGTCAAAAGTCTCAAACAACTTAGATGAAACATATTTACTTATATACAGTTATGGATATATAATCATTGTATAAAAGATACACGATGTTATATAATGTTTTTCCAACAATTCCAAAACGCAGGAGAGATAAAATGTCAACAAATACAACAACCAATCAAATGGATGGATTAGTTATACAAACAATTGAAAAAAACATAGCGATGATACGTTTTGATCTTGAACAACGAGTAACTTATGTTAATCCAATTTTTGCAGAAACAATGGGCTACACTGCCACTGAAATGCTTGGAATGGATCATCGATCATTTTGTTTGCCTTCTTTTGTAAATAGCAAAGATTATCAACATTTTTGGGATAATCTTTTTTCCGGAAAAAGTTTTCAAGATAAGATTGAACGGAAGCATAAGCAAGGAAAATCGGTTTGGTTAGAAGCGACTTATATGCCTATAATAGACGAACAAAACACTGTCGTCGGTATTTCTAAAATTGCTACTGACATCTCCCACCGACAAAATACTATCTCAAACGTAGTAGAAGAACTACAGCATATGGCAGAAGATCTAAATCACCGTGCGGAAAAAGGAATCGCACGTGGAACAGAAATTTCTCAAACCATTGAGACGATTGCTTCTGTGTATAAAGATAATGGCTTGACATTAAAAAACCTACAAAAACAAGCAGATGTTATTCAAGGTATTGTCCAAACGATTCGAAAGATTGCCTCACAGACAAATTTGTTAGCTTTAAATGCTGCAATCGAGGCTGCAAGAGCTGGTGAACACGGGCGTGGCTTTAGTGTAGTTGCTGAAGAAGTCCGTAAGCTATCGACTGGTGTAGATGAATCGATTACTGAAATTCGAGAAAATGTCGAATCGATTACAAAAGAAATACAAGCCATTACTGATGGGACGAACAAAGTACATCACC
The DNA here is from genome assembly GCF_044383835.1 of Paraliobacillus sp. JSM ZJ581. Taxonomy (NCBI): domain Bacteria; kingdom Bacillati; phylum Bacillota; class Bacilli; order Caryophanales; family Bacillaceae; genus Paraliobacillus; species Paraliobacillus sp. JSM ZJ581. The sequence continues at coordinate 22,136 of NZ_JBISEP010000005.1, read as the reverse complement.
ATATCGATCAGACACAAGTAAACATGAAACTAGCTACAGAAGATTTTGATAATATATCTTCTGCTGCCGATAAATTAGACAAACGAGCACAAGAGGTAAGTAACATTATCTAACCCTTGATCCTTTGCGTAATCTATTTATTAGACTACGCTTTTTTTATTGAAATGATTATAAATATCTACTATGATAAACGAATAAGGTATTGAGGAGGATATCACATGAAAATAACTCAAGTTACCTCCAAAGAACAATTGGAAAAGGTTTATCAGCTTCGTAAAGATGTATTTGTTGAAGAACAAGACATTCCGATTGAATACGAATTTGATCAACATGATAATAATCCAAGCACCGTACATATTTTGCTTGAAGTAGAAGGACAAGCATTGGCAACTGGACGTTTGCGTTTCGTGAATCAACAAGGTAAATTAGAGCGTATTTGTGTCGATTCTCGTTTTAGAAAGCATGGACTAGGAAAAGAAATTGTTGATGCTTTGGGAAAAATTACACGAAGTAAAGGAATCCATACTGTTTATTTACATGGTCAAACTCAAGCAGAACAATTTTATCAAAAGTTAGGATATGAAACAAAATCAGCAGCTTTTCTAGAAGACGGAATCCCACACTATGTAATGAAGAAAATACTAGGACGGAAATGTTAAACCCTCCGTCCAATTATTTGATTAATAGATAAATAAAGTATGGTGCTCCTATTAATGCGGTGACAATCCCTGCGGCAATCCCATCTGGCTCTAAAACATTCCTTCCTATCGTATCTGCGATTAGTAATAATAAACCTCCTAATAGCATAGCTACTGGAAGAAACAACTGGAACCGTGGTCCAACAAGATTTTTCGCAATATGCGGAGCCATCAATCCAACAAAGGCAATCCCACCTGTCACAGAAACAGCTGCAGCTGACAACGCAACCGCCACACCAATTAAAACAAACTGTTCTCTTGACCTGTTTATCCCTAAACCAACAGAAACATGATCATGTAAAGTTAAAATATTTAGCCGATTAGCTTTATATAAAACAAACGGAAGTAACACTAGCAGCCAGGGTAACATGGCTAGAATAAATGGCCAATCCGAACCCCAAATGCTCCCTGCCAGCCAATTTGCTATAAAGTCAACTTTTGCTCGTTCAGCTGAAGAAATAATAACAATCATCACACCAGATAAAGCCATGGAAATACCAACACCCATTAATACAAATTTCACTGGCTGTAGTCCTTGATTTTTTTGATAAGAAAGTTTAAAAATCACCATAGCCGTCAAACATGCACCAAGAAAAGCAATGCCCGGCAACAAATAAACAAATACCCCTGCTTCGACAGGGAAAAACAGATAAAAGATAGCAATCGCTACGCCAGAACCAGCATTAATTCCTATAATCCCTGGATCTGCCAAATCATTTTTTGTAATACCTTGTAAAATCGCACCAGAAGTTGCTAGCGCTATCCCGGCTAGGATTGTAATTAAAACTCTAGGAAGACGTACTGTGAATAAGATAAACTCCTCTTTCATTGTACCTTGACCAAATAAAGTAGGTAGCAATCGATTAACTGGTAATGAAGCATAGCCTAGCGCAATACTAATAAAAAATGTACAAATGATTGCAAGCAATAAAAACACAAGAATAATTCGTTGTTTTTTTATAATCGATGGATCAATCATGAGAAGGTCTTCCCTCCTTTATGAACTAGAAAAAGAAAAAAAGGCAACCCAAGTATGGAAACAATCGCTGCTATTGGTGTTTCATACGGTGCATGCAACGTACGAGCTAACGTATCTGCTAACAACAAAAAACTTGCCCCAACAAATGCGGAAATAGGAATAATAAAACGATAATCACTACCAACCATCGCACGTACAATATGTGGAATCATGAGTCCAACAAAAGTTAAATTACCTACTAGTGCAACCGAAGAACCTGTCAATATAATAATAACAACGAATAAAAGTGCCTTAATGAAACGTGTACGCTGTCCCAGGCCAACAGCAACTTCTTCATTAAAACTAAGTATAGTTAATTGTCTTCCTAAAAATAATGCAATAATGGTTGCCCCTATCATACAAGGAATGATGATAGATAATTGTTGCCAGTTTGATCCGATGAGCCCACCAGCTGTCCACATAGAAATATCTTTTGAAATATGAAAATATAATCCTATCGCTTCAGCAATAGCACCTAAAAATGCTGAAATAGCTGCGCCAGCTAACACAATTCTAAAAGAAGAAAAACCACCACGCTTGATCGAAGCAATGCTAAAAACAAGCGAAGCACCAACCCCGGCACCAAGAAAACAAGCTAGTAATATGCCAAAATAATTTATAGTTGGTAACCAAGCGAGTGTGATTGCCAAGGCTAAGTTCGCTCCTGTCGTTAAACCTAACAAACCGGGGTCTGCTAATGGATTACGTGTTAAACCTTGCATCAGAGCACCGGCCACAGCTAATCCACCACCAACAAATACTGCTGCAACTTCACGAGGAAAACGAATCTCCCAAATGATTGAGGCCATATCCGTTTTATCCGAATCAATGATCGCATACCAAAGGTCAACAACTGTAATATCTGCTGCTCCAAAAACAAGAGCGATTAACAATGCTGATAGCATAAGACAACACGCTAAAATCATTTGTAATATAAACGGCATTCTTTTTAGCAAAAATAATCGCTCCTTTATTCAAAAAATCTGTTACATAAATGTATTGTTAAGACGAAGACCCATGCTATGCTGTACATCAAATTTATTTTCAAACGATTCTAACATACTACCTTTCCTAACGTGCAATAAACAGGATCCCCAAAAATTAGAATCCTGTTTGTTTCCTTAGTCCTTCCCTAAAAAACTCTTTTCAAAGAAATCTAATTGGTAGTCTAATGTTGTTGCATCATTAAAATAAAAAGCCTGTGCATCCACTTCATATATATGACCTTGTTTTACAGCTGGAATATCTTTATATGTCTTTGTTTCTTGAAAGGAGGTTTCCGTTTCGGCGTTTTTACTAAAAATAATGTAATCACCAGCATACTCTGGTAATACTTCAGGAGAGATGGCATAGTAACCATCAGTCAATGCCATTTCTTTTACTTTGTCCGGCATTTGCAGTCCCATTTGTTGATATAGAATCTCTGTTCCTCGACCCCAGTTATCGCCAAACACATATAATTGCTTTTCAAAATTTTCTATCACAGTAACAGTAGCTTCTTCACCAATTTTTGCTTTAATTTCTTCACCGATACTATTCGCACGTGCTTTAAAATCTTCTACCCACGCTCTTGCTTCTTCTTCTTTATTCACTAGTTTACCAATTTCAATATGTTGGGTGAGATAGTCCACTTTGTCATAAGTAAAAGTGACCGTGGGGGCGATTTCTTTAAGTTTGTCTACATTATTTATATTCGACAAACCAATAATTAAATCCGGTTCAAGTTCAAGTAATTTTTCTAAACTTTTATCAGAAACCTCTTCTACATCTGCGAGTTCTTCATCAAAATTCGGATTCATTTTAGTCCAAGTATCTACACCAACCATATTCACATCTAATTCCATCAAATTGCCTGCAAATGTAGACAATACTACTACTCTCTTAGGATTAGCAGGAACTTCTACAGAGCCATTCTCTAATTCATAAGTAATTGTCTCTTTTTCACCTGTATCTTCAGCTTCCTCTGTTTGATTCGTACATCCGACAATAATTACGAACATTGCTAATATCATAAATAATTTCTTCACAACACATTCTCCCCTTAATTTGCTTGTTTAGTTATTGATTGTTTAATTAAATTGTAACTCATACACATCGGTCTGTTCGAACATGGATCTTGACATACATTCGCATCGATATGGAATACACTTCTTAATACTTCATGACAAACGACAATATCTGGACTGCCTGTTTGCACAATCTCTCCTTGTTTCATTGCCACCATATAATCAGCGAAACGAGCTGCTTGATTAATATCATGCAAAACCATAACAATCGTTCTACCTTCAGCTTGGTTTAAATATTGGAGAAGTTCTAATATCTCTAATTGATGCGCCATATCTAAATAGGTAGTTGGTTCATCTAAAAATATGATGTCAGTATCTTGCGCAAGTGCCATTGCAATCCAGACTCTTTGACGCTGTCCACCTGATAATGCATCAACAGAATAATGCTTATAGGAGAGCGTGCTAGTCATTTCTAATGCCCAATCAATCATCTGCTTATCACGCTTTGTCAACCTTCCTAATCCTTTTTGATAAGGAAAACGTCCATAAGACACCAGTTCCCCAACTGTTAAATCGGGCATGCTTTCTGGCGTTTGTGGAAGAATAGCTAATTTTTGAGCTAATTCTTTCGTGTTTTGGGTATGAATAGAAGCACCATCCAAAACAACCTTCCCCTGATCTGTAGTAATGATTCTGGTCATTGCTTTTAATAATGTTGATTTCCCACAGCCATTCGCTCCGATAATTGCTGTGATTTTTTGATCTGGAATAGTAATCTCCATATTTTTAACAATTAGGTCATCACCGTACCCAACAGATAACTTTTCCGTAAACAAACGAGACACAAAAGGACCTCCTTATGATTTTATATTGATAACGATTCTCATTTTCGTTTATAATGGTAATATACTTATTAAAGGTAGGTCTTGTCAACTTAATTTTTAAACATATGATTCGTCACATAGAAATGGAGGAAATACAATGACAACAAACACGACATATGATGTAACCATTATCGGTGGTGGTCCAGCTGGATTGTTTGCCGCCTTTTATAGTGGTCTCCGTGGATTAAAAACAAAGGTGATAGAATTCCAACCATACCTCGGTGGTAAAGTTCATGTCTACCCTGAAAAAATGGTATGGGATGTAGGAAGTGTTCCACCGTTAACCGGGGCACAGTTAATTGAACAAATGATCGAGCAAGGATTAACCTTTGATCCTACTGTGATTTTAAATACAAAAGTGACATCAATTACACAAGATAAACATAACATCTTTCACTTACATACAAACGAAGATATTACACATTATTCAAAAACCGTGATCGTTGCAATTGGCGGTGGAATTTTACAACCACAGCGTTTAGAATTAAAACATATTAGTCATTTTGAACAAACCAACTTACATTACTTAATGAAGCCACTTACCTATTTTAAAAATAAAGATATCCTTATCTCTGGTGGTGGACATTCTGCTATCGATTGGGCAGCTGAATTGGAGCCGCTCGTGAATAAAATTTATTTAACCTATCGTGGAGATACCTTTAGAGGGCATGAAACAGTTACAGAGAAAGTATTATCCAGCGAAAAAGTAACAAGCTTTTTCGAAACAAATATTACTAAATTCATTTCTTCTGATTCAGGGAATACTATCGAACAAGTTGAATTGACTGAAACAGAATCTAATAAAAAACATCTGATAGCAGTTGATGATGTCATCGTTCATCATGGCTATATTCGAGATAATAGCTTGTTGCAAGATAGTCCTTTACAAATAAACTTACATGATGATTATTTTATAATGGGAAGTTCCTTAAGTGAATCATCTGTAGAAGGGCTATATGCTGCAGGAGATATTCTTCATCACGATGGGAAATTACACTTAATTGCTGGAGCATATCAAGATGCAGCCAATGCAATAAATATGGCTAAAAGGTATTTAGATCCCGAAGCCTCTAAACATGCGATGGTGTCTTCACATAATGATAAATTCAAACAAAAAAATAAAGCAATCATCGAGCAACAAATGAAATAATTTTCCCTATTTATTTTATTTACTCATTACACAGCCTATTCATGCTTTATAATTGGTAGTGGGGGTGTACGTATTGAATCAAATAAATTTAATTTTTCAGAGTCAGACATGTTTTTTTAAAACCGGAGAATCAAAGGCCTTATCTTTTCGTTTGCAAGCATTGAACAATCTAAAACTAGCAATTAAAAAGCATGAAAATACGATTCTTTCAGCAATTCGACAAGATTTAAATAAATCTGAATTTGAAGGCTTTCTAACAGAGATAGGAATATTGTATGAAGAAATAGATTTTGTAAAGAAAAGACTAAAGCAGTGGATGAAGCCAAAACGTGTAAAAACAGCAATCACACATCTTGGATCAAAAAGTGTTATTTATCCAGAACCTTATGGCGTTACGTTAATTATTGCACCATGGAATTATCCGTTTCAACTAGCTATCGCTCCATTAATTGGGGCGATAGCAGCTGGTAATACCGCAATCATTAAACCTTCTGAATTGACTCCTCATACTTCAGCAGTATTGACACAATTAATAGAGGAAACGTTTGATTCAGATTATATTGCCACAATAGAAGGGGATGCCAAAACGAGTCAGGCCTTATTAAAGCAGCCATTTGATTATATTTTTTTCACAGGAAGTACTCCTGTAGGAAAAATTGTGATGGAGCAAGCCGCAAAGCATTTAACTCCAGTTACATTAGAACTTGGAGGAAAAAGCCCTGCTATTGTACATGAGGATGCTAACCTCAAATTAGCAGCAAAACGAATCGCATGGGGGAAATTTACGAATGCGGGACAAACTTGTGTTGCTCCAGATTACATTTATGTCCACGAAAATATAAAGGTAGCTTTTCTACAAGAGCTACAACAGGCTATTACAGATTCATATGGTGAACAACCTTTAGACAATCCAGACTTCCCAAAAATTGTTAATGATAATCACTTTAATCGTCTACATCAACTTCTAGATAACGGAAATTTGATTTATGGAGGTAAATCAGATCTTGAAAAATGTAAAATAGAACCGACTATTTTAACAGATATCGATTGGGAAACGCCAGTGATGAAAGAAGAGATATTCGGCCCAATATTGCCTATCATGACTTATTGCCAGTTACCAACGGTTATTACCGCATTATCAGGTCAACCAAAACCATTAGCACTATACCTATTTACGGAAAACAAACAAATCGAACAACAAGTCGTTGATCACATACCATTTGGTGGTGGCTGTATTAACGATACGATGTACCATTTAGCTACGCCACATCTTCCTTTTGGTGGTGTTGGACATAGTGGAACTGGCTCTTACCATGGTAAAGCAAGCTTTGACACATTTAGTCATTATAAAAGTATATTAAAGCAAACAACAAAGTTTGATCTTCCATTACGATATCCTGGATCAGAAAAAAGATTTAAATTAATTAAGAAGTTTTTTAAATAATGTTTATAAATGTGCGATCACGGTGATATCCCCATTAGAGAGGAAGACGTGATCGCACATTTTTTGTTGAAACAATAATCAATGTATTATGATCAATCAAAACAAAGAAAAGAAGAATAATTTTCAAAAGATTCCTTGACCTTAACGTTACGTTATAGATTATGCTTGATTTACAAAGGAGGGAAAAAATTAATGAAAGTGAAAGAAGTAGCTGATTTAGTTGATATTAGTGTGCGCACACTGCATCATTACGATGAAATAGGTTTGTTAAAGCCAGACAAAACAACTGAATCAGGGTACCGTAGCTATTCTCATAAAAACCTAGACGACTTACAGCAAATTCTCTTCTTTCGCGCACTCGATGTTCCTTTGAAAAAAATTAAAAAGATCATGCAAGAACCAACTTATGATAGAAAGAAGACATTACAGTTGCACCGAGAAAATCTTCTACAGAAGCAAAAGCAAATTGCTCAAATGATTGAAACAATTGATCGGACACTATTGCATGAAAAAGGAGAGATTATCATGACGAACGAAGAAAAATTTAAAGGATTTAGTTTTACTAAAGGGAACCCTTACGAAAAAGAAGCGAGAGACGAATGGGGTGACCAAGCGATTGATCAGGCCAAGGAACGAGTTAAAGGAAATGAAGAAGAATTGGCTGGACGTATGAATCAAGTTTACGCTGATCTAGCTACTATTCGCCACACGTCTCCATCATCTGAAGAAGCACAAGTGCGAATTGAAAAATGGTTCTACCTTTTAAATGAGATGGGTAACTATTCGCTTGATGTATTTTCAGGCTTAGGGGAAATGTACGTAGCAGATGAACGATTCACCAAAAATATTGATCAGTTTGGAGATGGATTAGCCGTTTTTATGCGTGATGCAATGCGGACATATGCAGAAAATCATAAATAAATGAGGTTAACACTAATAACCAACAAGCAAGCGTATTTTACTCCTTGACATAAGCCACCATTTCAATATGAAGGGGTGGCTTGTTCTTGATTTACCTATGTTATTATTCATTTACTATCGTATTATGTTCAGCTTAATAACAATCTTATCCACTGTTGACAACACTATGAATAGTGTAAACCGTTAATCTAGATTAAATTTCACAGCTTCTTTAATCCAATTACATCTAAGTACCTCATCATGTACTTCCAAAGCTTTTGTTAATTTTCGTTACATTTTACGTGTGCTCGACTAATGGAAGGCTTAAGATCTAATGCTTTTATCCCTGCAGCTTGCCACGCCTCGCTAAGTTGTACACTCTTTTCTTGTCCTTCAACAAAGGCAATCCCACAATCGCCACCACCAGCACCAGATGATTTACCGCAACCATATGCAGCAGCAATTTCTGCCAGTATTTCTAATTGAGGTGTTTCAATTTGCACATTAGCCAATTGACTAATCGAACGTAGTACATTTCTATTACGACAAATCCCATCTATTACAAGCTCTGACTTGTTTTCTTTACAACCATGCACAATCAGCTGAACAGCCGATAAACTATCCTTCAAAAAAGCATGATAGCTTTTTTTATTTTTTTTCTGATAGCTGCGAATTTGGTTAACCATTGGAGCAGTTGCTGCCGCTTCTCCAGTCCAACCAACACAAAACTGTAACCCTTCTGGTAATTGTAATCGTTCAATAAACAACATCGGCCATTTTATCAACACGATTTCCTCGACCGATAATTGCTGTTCTAATTGACTCATCAACCAAGCTCCATCAAATGCAACATAATGTAGCAAACCACCATAGGTCGAAGCTGCTATGTCTGCACAAGAACCGTTTCCTTGCGTTTTAAAATGTGCAATGGATGATAGTTTAAATATTTCATCTTCAGTTGGTTCTTGTTTTTTATGTAATTTCAACATTGCTGTTATTACTGCTACAACAATAGCTGCACTAGAACCGAGACCATACTTCTTCCCAGATGCATCATCTAACTCACTAGACACTATTAAATGAAACGGAACCATTGAATTAGACAGATAACGATAAACGACTTGTATTGCTTGATGAATAAATCGAAGTTTATTATTGCTTATCGAAAATTGCACTTGTCCGTTTTCATAGTTCCAGGTGATATCCTCCAATCCCAACTGAGGCAAGTCTATTCGATTGTGGCTACTTTCAGCAATCTGTACAGTAATATATCGATTAACTGCAACAACAATGCCAGGTTGATTCGGTTCAGTTACCGCATACTCACCTGCAATCAGTAATTTCCCTGGTGTTTTAATTTGATAAGAACGAGCAGCTTGCATAAAAATTTTTCTCCCATTCCTTGTTTTAATCTGTTACATACATAATTCCAGGGCCTACACGACAATGGTGAATGTCATGAACAACAGACAAGACATTCAGTGCATCTTGAACTGCCTGCTCATCTTTTGGCTGACAGACGACTTTCACATTAGGACCCGCATCAATAGTAAAATAGGCTTCAATCCCTCTTTCACGAAGTGCTTGAACTTCCTGCATTACTTCTACTGTCGCACTCTGCCAATACATAAATGGTGGATTCGCACCAAGGGTTGTTGCATGCATTTTTAACGCATTCGCTTCCACCACTTGCCCAAGCTTAGTGAAGTCTTTTTCTTGCAGGGCTTCTTTTATTGTAATTAAATCTTCTTCGACCGCTTCTAACCACCCAGCAAAAAATGGAGACGTTTCAACTGTCCGTTTCATCCCTTCTCGTGATAACACTTTCTTCGCCTTTGTAGTTACTTCCACAGATAATACACGTAAATCCCAAGCATCTTTGTCCAAAATAGGTGTTGCATAACAATCCGAACCATCTGCTTCTATCCCTTTTTGCCACTCCACATAACCACCAAAAATGGAGCGACTAGCAGATCCCGATCCTTGCCTTGCCAGTTGTGACAGCTCACGTTCATTCAAGTTTAAACCAATCGCTTTAGCAGCAGCTGCGGCTAAAGCGGCATAACCTGAAGCAGAAGACGCGAAGCCAGCAGCAGTTGGGACATAATTCTTAGAAGTCACTTTAGCATATATCGTTTGATTAGCTTTTGCCCGAACCCGATCCAAAAACACAGCTACCTTCTCCGTTTCCTCTGATTCCGCTTGCTTTTCGTTCAAATAAAACTGATCAGATTTTAGTTGCTCATCAAATTCCACTGTTGTAATTGTATAAAATTTATCCAGCGTTACTGACAAACTATTATTTGTAGGAAGAAACAGCTGCTCGTCTCGTTTACCCCAATATTTGATTAGTGCAATATTTGTATGTGCTTTAACCGTTGCTCTCATAATCTAGCTCCTTTAATATTACGATCCACTGACAGATGTTGTATACTGTTCTTCACCTTGACCAATTTGAAAATGCCATGTTTGAGCAGCACCTGCGTGTAAAAATCTTTCCGCAAGCGTTTTTGCATGAGCTGCATGTTTTGCAAGTGCTATAATACAACCGCCACGACCACCCCCAGTTAGTTTTGCTCCTAAAGCCCCAGCTTGATGCGCAATTTTCACCAAATGATCGATTCCTGCATCACTTACTCCTAGACTGACCAGTTCTTTTTGTGCACGATTTAAAATGTCACCTAAGATCAATGGATTCCCATCTTGCAATGCTTTTTTTGCCTCTTTTGTTAAATGACCTAACAATTTAATCGATTGCTTCGTTTGTGCAGTAATGGATTTATATTTTTCTTTAATACTCGCAATTGCCGCATGTGTGTCACCAATTCTTCCAGTATCCGCCACAACTAAATGAAAAGCTTGATTAATTTCAACTTCTTCAATTGATTTTTCTTTTTCAAACCAAATCGGAACATCACTACTCACTGCCTCCATATCAATTCCACTAGGAGTACCATGCGCATAAGTTTCCGCTAAATGAACGAGTGCTAATAAATCACTCTTGTCTAACGGATGATTAAAAAAGTTGTATAAACTACGCACAACAGCAATTGCGATTGCGGCACTAGAACCAAGCCCACGACCAATAGGAATAGTTGACTTAATATACATACGAAAATGATTAGGTTCTTTATTAAGCTTTTTGCATGTTTGTTCAATACAAGCAGCAATACCTTTTAACTTCTCTGGAATACTACTTAATGGCCCTACATAAAAATTACTTTCTAACAATACAGGCCCTTTATGTGGTGTGACTACTGATTTCACATGTATAGATGGAAACGGTAAAGCAATTGCTGGTTCTCCATATACAACCGCATGCTCACCTACTAAAATCAGTTTGCTATGCGCGCTACCTATTGCTGTTTTCTGCGGTAGTTCTAACATATTGCTGCCTCTCCTTTATCTATCGCGTTTTCTTCTATTACCCAAAAAAACAATTCCTAAATATTTCATTAAGATAAGCTTGCAAGTTGTGTAACAATCCACGGCGCAGCGTATAACACCATAAATTGCACACCATAATTAATACCTAATCGATGCATAAAACCAGCAACTAATCCGATCAATAATACACCGCCTATATTAATTAAACCACCATCCATGTATGCTAATAATAGAACTAAGCCAAAAAACAGCCCTAACATAGCTTCATGTGGTACCCATTTAAATACAAACGTACAAATTTGTTGTGCATGTTTTACAATAATGAAATAAGTAATCCCGATTGCCACAATTGCACCAATCGCCACTGCCCAAATAAAATCAGCATTGGAAAGGATATGGTGCATATTATGTTCAAGCGTAAATACTGGTGGTGCATGAAATAACGCATTTGCAGGACCGATTGCCACTGGCGACAATGGAATACCTAATGCAATTAATGGAATAAGTGTACCTGCAATATAAGATGCATTCGTTAACGCATCCATACTAGAAATAGCCAGTGAACTTTTCTTTACCGGATCTTTTACCCGAGAAGATACTAATTCTCCTAATAGGATAGTTATTCCCACAGGGCTTAAAATAAATAAAATAGAACCGAAAAAAGAAGAAAGTGTACTTATACTTAATTCTTGTTTTGTTAAAATTTTGAATGGATTTGGTAACTCTTTATACTTATTATTCTGATTTAATATAATTGTCTTCATTCCATAGCGGCTCATCGCTCTTCTTTTATCTTTATTTAATAACTCAAATAATATTAAGATAACAGGGCCAATGGTAATCCCTAAAAAGAAAGAAACAAAAACATTGGTACCTTCTGGGACTACACCTAACCCCCAATACAAATGACGTAAGCCTTGTATTAGTATAGCAAATGGTACAATCGACGCAAGAGCTATCCACCTATTTCTTGACATTAAGGCTAAAACAACTGCTCCTCCAAACAGAATTTGATTCGTATAATTTTGAATCACATCCGAAAAAGGAATCAACACATTTGCTAACAATAAACTTAATGGTACTGCTACAATTGTCCCAATCACAGAGCCTGATGCCATCTTCCGAATACTAAGATCAGATTTGCCGTGTCGCTTTAAAACAATAGCATGTTCGACCATCGGCGCTGCCATCACACCACCTGGGATCCCTGCTACAGCAACTGGAATCGAATCAGTTAGTTTTTTTGCAATAATTGATGCAATAAAAAATGTTAATATTACAATTGGTTCTAATCCTATCAATACTAAGACTAGGGTGACTGGAGCTAAGACGGCGGTTTCATCAGTACCAGGTAAAATACCTATGATTGTATAAATAAAAGTTCCAGTAACAGCTGCTAAAATCATCTGAATAATCAACGTAATATCCATTATATGTCCCCGTTCTTACCTGTTTCAAACTTTCTTTTTGGTTTAATTACAATACTAGAAATAATAAACCCTATTAATGAACCAATCAAGCCAAAATATAATGGTTTTGGATCTTCATTTGGAGCAATAAAATATGCACCTAAAGTAAAAGTACTAGTAATTACTAGTGCACAAACCAAATCTTTTATATTTACTAAGTCTGCCCATACTTCAATGTTTTCTTCTTGTATTACGTGATCTTTTTTTGTCATTTTCTTCATTCCTTATTTAGAAAAGTGATAAGAATAAGCCGAGATTATATTATAATATTATTACTTGGTACAAACAAATAAAATTAAGTGATATCGTTCACAATTTTAACATGACATGCGGTTATTTCTGAAATAATTTGCATTTTTGAAAGGCGTATTTCAGTATATTGTAAAAAAAGCTTTCTTTATTTTTCATCTTTCTTCTAGTGTGATAAAGTATATTTAAATAAAAAATTTCTGTTCGACCTGGAGGGGGATATTTTGAAAAAAACACTAACATTGGCTGGCTCTGATTCCAGTGGTGGAGCAGGTATACAAGCGGACTTAAAAACATTTCAAGAGCATCAAGTATACGGAATGACCGCACTTACTTCCATTGTTTCAATGGCACCTGAAAATTGGAGTCATCAAGTAACGCCTATAGCAGTCACAACGGTAGAAAGGCAATTAAAAACCATCCTGTCTGTAGGTATTGATGCAATGAAAACAGGTATGCTTGGCTCGGTAGATATTATTGAACTTGGCGCAAGAGAAATGAAAGCACACGGTTTAAATAAGGTAGTGATTGATCCGGTGATGGTTTGCAAAGGTGAAAATGAAGTGTTGCAACCCGAAAACACAGATGCAATGCGAGAATTACTATTACCACTTGCGACCATTACTACACCAAACTTATTTGAAGCTGGTCAATTAGCAAAAACAGGTCCGATTAAAACAATTGATGACATGAAACACGCAGCCGAAAAAATTATCGAATTAGGCGCAAAAAATGTAGTAATTAAAGGTGGAAAAGCTCTAAAGCATAATAAAGCAATTGATCTGTTCTATGATGGTAAGTCACATACATTATTAGAGAACGACAAAATAGAAACAAATTATACTCACGGTGCTGGCTGTACGTTTGCTGCTGCGATTACTGCGAACTTAGCAAATGGTAAGACAGTGAAAGATGCAGTAATAGTTGCGAAAGAGTTTGTTCATGAGGCTATCAAACACGGTTGGAAATTAAACAAATTTGTCGGACCAGTTAAACACGGTGCATACAATCAAAAATAAACCTTTAAAAACGAAGTCATCTGGCTTCGTTTTTGTTATAACGCACGAATAATTGGTAAAGTTAACACCAAAGTCACGATACAAAGAATGGTTTGTCATCAGGACAAAAAATACTAGCTAAAAGATAAACTTGAATTAGTACTGCCAGAATTAAGAAGAGAGGCGGCCTGTCATTGATCATAGTGAAAGTTGGTCTGTAGAAACAAAAAATTCAAAACACGTTTTCATGTTTATTTAACCAAACGTGATGTCATGAATAGAACAAGAGATATAGCAAAAATAAAAGCATACAAGTTATCATTCATTTGCAAAACAGCCGAATAGAAAGACAATATAATTGTTCTGACTAAGGTACAACGACGCAATTTAAATAGATGTTAGAAAAATAGATGAAATGGAAAGATACCGTTACCCGAAAAATTAGAATGAACACCTAACCTTTAAGAACGGTATCTCTAGACAATCCCTTCATTTCATCTGACTCTTAACAAAAATCGGTTCATACTTGGTAAAAACATGTATTGCTTTTAATAATCACTTGTTGATGTTTTTCCTTGTACAATCGCAACACTTGCACTAGCACCAATACGGGAAGCTCCAGCTTGAACCATTGCTTCTGCCGTTTCTTGATCACGTACACCGCCAGAAGCTTTTACACCGATATGCTCTCCAACTGTTTGACGCATTAAGCGAATATCTTCGACTGTTGCTCCACCAGTGGAAAAGCCAGTAGATGTTTTCACGTAATCTGTACCTGCTTCAACAGCTAGTTTGCATGCTGTTTCTTTTTCTTCATCCGTCAATAAGCATGTTTCAATGATTACCTTTACTAGTGCCTTTCCTTTAGCAGCATCAACTACAGCTTGAATATCAGATTTAACTAATTCATTGTTTCCATCTTTCAATGCACCGATATTAATAACCATATCAACTTCTGTTGCACCATTATCTATTACATCTTTCGTTTCTAATGCTTTCACATTAGTAGTAGATGCTCCTAAAGGAAAACCGATAACCGTACAAACAGCTACATCTGAGCCAGCCAACAAATTAGCAGCTTCCTTCACCCATGTTGGATTTACACAAACAGAATAAAACCCATGGTCTTTCGCTTCTTGACACAAGGTTGTAATTTGATTCTTCGTTGTATCGGGTTTAAGTGCAGTATGATCAATTTTGTTTGCTAGTTGATTTACCATTCTTATCTCTCCTGATTTTAGATTTACTTTACTTTCACTTCTTTTTATTTAGCATTAGATAAGTCATCCGACACAAAAGCACCTGGTAACAATTCACTCACTGTCGTCTCTTGAATATCACCATGCAAATTGGTTAAAACTACTTTCATGTTAGGATCACACAATTCTGCTAGGACCTGACGACAAGCACCGCAAGGCGATACCGGACGATCGGTATCAGCAACAACTACAAGCAGATCAAATGAACGAGCACCCGAAGCGTAGGCATGAAACAGAGCCGTTCGCTCCGCACAATTCGCTAAGGAATATGCCGCGTTTTCAATATTACACCCATGAAAAATGTCACCATCAGTAGTCCGTAATGACGCACCTACTTTGAACTTCGAATATGGTGTGTAAGCCATCTCTCTTGCTTTTTTAGCCTCTTCTACCAGCTTTTTTTCTATTGCCATCGCATTTCCTCCTCAGCTTAGCATGTTAGCTCATACGAACTAACACGTCTTTAACAAAACGTAAAAAAGAATCCCTTACTTTTTCTGTCGTCTCAATTACTTCATCATGTGATAACGGCTGATCCAAAATACCTGCTGCCATATTTGAAATACAAGAAACACCTAAGCAATCCATCCCTGCATGACGAGCGACAATTACTTCTGGCACAGTAGACATACCAACGGCATCTCCCCCTACTTTTTGTAGCATACGAATTTCAGCTGGGGTTTCATAGCTAGGTCCAGTATTCCAGACATAAACGCCTTCTTGTAAGTCTAAATTCATGTCTTTGGCTACATCACGAGCAATATTCTGTAAGTTTCTATCATACGCAGTAGACATATCCGGAAAACGCACACCAAGCTTCGATTCGTTTGGCCCTATCAATGGATCTTGTCCTGTATTATTAATATGATCGGTAATCAGCATTAAGTCACCTGGATTTAAATCAGGGTTTACACCACCTGCTGCGTTTGTTACTACAAGCTTTTCTACTCCTAATGCTTTCATTACACGTACTGGGAAAGTAACTGCATCAAGCCCATATCCTTCGTAATAATGAAAACGACCTTGCATAGCAATGACCGGCACACCCATTAGCGTACCACTAACAAGTTGACCCGCGTGACCTTCTACAGTCGAAACAGGAAAACCTGGAATTTTTTCATATTTAATCTTTACTGGATCTTCAATTTCATCAGCAAGCATTCCTAAGCCAGAGCCAAGAATTAAGCCCACTTTCGGTGTAATAGATAATTTTTTAGTGATATAAGAAGCGGCTTCTTGAATGTTTTGTAGATTCATTTGTTCTTCCTCCTTACTTAATGTCTTTCAAAAAACTAGCACCATGTTCTGGCATGTTAATTTCAAAGTTATCTGCAATCGTTGCACCAATATCAGCAAATGTTTTTCGTATTGGTAGCTCTTTTCCCTCGCTAATCCCTTTATGATGGACGAGTAACGGTACATATTCACGGGTATGATCGGTTCCGTGATGAACTGGGTCATTTCCATGGTCTGCGGTAATAATCAATAAATCATCTTCTCTTAGCTTTTCTAATACTTCTGGCATTCTCTGATCAAATACCTCTAGAGCTTTTCCATAACCTTCTGGATCTCTACGGTGACCATATTTCGCATCAAAGTCTACTAAATTCAAGAAATTTAATCCGTGAAAATTTTTGTCCATTGACTGGATGAATTTCTCCATACCATCATCATTATCTTTTGTTCGAATAGACTCAGTTACTCCTTCACCATCATAAATATCTGAAATTTTACCTAAAGCAACTACATCATACCCACTATCCTTCATCTCATTCATCACTGTTCTATCAAATGGTTTCAATGCATAATCATGGCGGTTAGATGTTCGTTCAAAGGCACCTAGCTCTCCAATAAACGGACGTGCAATAATACGACCGATCATATACGTATCATTTTTAGTTAAAGCTCGTACTGTTTCACAAATTTCATACTGTTCCTCGATTGGAATAATATCTTCATGTGCAGCAATTTGCAATACAGAATCGGCAGATGTGTAAACGATAAGTGCTCCTGTTTCCATATGTTCTTGTCCTAATTCCTTAATAATCTCGGTTCCAGAAGCAGGTTTATTCCCTATAATTTTCCGACCTGTTTTCTCTTCTATTTGCTGTAATAAATCATCAGGGAAACCATCAGGAAACGTTTGAAAAGGTTGGGCGATATGTAACCCCATTATTTCCCAATGACCTGTCATTGTATCTTTACCATTGGAAGCCTCCTCCATTTTCGTAAAATGGGCAAGTGGTTGTGCTGCCTTTTCAATACCTTTTATTTCTCGAATATTACTCAAACCTAATTTTCCGATTGTCGGCATATTTAGACCGTTCATTGTTTCAGCAATATGCCCTAATGTATCTGCACCAACATCATTAAATTCCGCTGCATCTGGCGCTTCGCCTATACCAACTGAATCCATTACAATAACAAAAACTCGTTTGAATGGTGTGTGCATAAGATCTCATCCTTTCTGTTGTAAAGTATAGTTTGTATCCAATCTTTTCACCTACATAAACACCTACTATCCTAAACACACCTGTAAGTACTGGAGGGGCTGGCAATGGGAGTTTTTAAAATTTAAATACACCTATAATGATTCACTCAAAATCAATTGCACTCTCCTACCTTATTCTATTTTACCTACAGCGTGGTTTGATGTCCAACCTTCCAAGAAGTATTTACTGATGAATAATATCATATATTAATTCGTTAGCTATAGGGGATTCATCGCCAATTGTGTAAGCTTGCTGAACCTTTTCGATCACTTCATCAACATTGGATTGATTACTATGAATCGTAACAATCGTTTCACCTGTTTTTACTGGATCGCCAATCTTCTTCTTTAATACAAGACCAACAGCTAGATCAATTTCTGACTCTTTTGTCATTCGACCAGCACCTAGCATACTTGCTGCAACACCTATTTCATCAGCAACTATTTCAATTACATATCCATCTCTTTTTGCTTTTACTTCGATTTGATTTGCAGCTGCTGGTAACTTGCTAGGATCATCTACAACAGATGCATCCCCTCCTTGTGATGCAATGAAAGTTTTGAACTTTTCAATGGCTTTACCCGATTCCATCACATCTTCCAACAACTTACGCGCATGTTCAATTGAATCTGCTTTTTTTGCTAAATAAACCATCTGACTTCCTAGCGTTAAGCATAGTTCATGTAAATCACTTGGTCCATTACCTTGTAAAGTAGCAATTGCTTCTTTTACTTCTAGTGCATTTCCAATCGCCAGGCCAAGCGGTTGATTCATATCAGAAATAACAGCAATCGTATTGCGCCCAGCACCATTACCTATTTCAACCATTGCTTTTGCTAAAGCTTGCGCATCGTCCAAATCTTTCATGAAAGCACCTGAGCCTGTTTTTACATCCAATACAATCGCGTCTGCACCAGAAGCAATTTTTTTACTCATAATAGAGCTTGCAATTAAAGGGATAGAGTTAACGGTTGCAGTCACGTCTCGTAAACTATACAACTTTTTATCTGCTGGGGTTAAATTCCCACTTTGACCAACGACAGCAATTTTGTTTTGATTCACTAATTTGTTAAACGTTGCACTATCTAGTTCCACTTGGAATCCGTCAATCGATTCTAATTTGTCAATCGTCCCACCAGTATGACCAAGCCCTCTGCCAGACATCTTTGCCACCGGGACGTCTAATGCAGCTACTAGTGGTGCTAATATTAATGTTGTCGTATCTCCAACGCCACCTGTACTATGCTTATCTACCTTAATTCCTTCAATATCAGATAAATCAATTTGATCGCCTGACTCTACCATCGCCATGGTTAAATGAACACGCTCTTCTTTTGTCATATCTTGAAAGTACAAAGCCATTGCTAAAGCAGACATTTGATAATCAGGTATTTCATTGTTGGTATACCCCTCAACAACAAAATCGATCTCTGCTTTTGATAATGCTTTACCATCTCTTTTTTTCGCAATAATATCTACCATTCTCATGTTTATCTTCCTCTCTTTTCTAAAAATTATTTTGTTTCTGACTTAAAAAAACATACCCGCTATTGCTGCGCTTAATAACGAAGCAAGCATTCCTGCTGCTACAGCACGAAGTCCTAGCGTTGCAATATCTTTACGACGGCTAGGAGCTAAGCCACCTAAACCACCTAACAAAATAGCCATCGAACTTAAATTGGCAAAACCACATAATGCAAAGCTTATGATTAAATTAGTCTTGTCAGATAGTGTATTCATTTCAGAAGCAAAGGAAGAATAGGCCACAAATTCATTTAATACTAATTTCTGACCGATAAAGCTACCTGCTGTAACTGCTTCAGACCAAGGAACACCAATCGCAAATGCAACTGGAGAAAACATATATCCTAAAATTCCTTCTAACGTTAATCCACCAAAAGCTCCTAAAATGCCATTAATCAACGCAATTAATGCAATAAACGCTAAAAGCATAGCTCCTACATTAAGCGCTAACTTCAATCCATCACTCGCACCTTTTGCAGCTGCATCGATTACATTAACCGTTTCTGTATCTTTTTCTAATTCAACTTCATCTGTTGTTTGTGACGTTTCTGTCTCAGGCATCATCATTTTAGCCATGACCAATCCTGAAGGAGCAGCCATAAAACTAGCAGCTAATAAGTATTCCAGCGGGACGCCTAATAACGAATAACCAACTAATACAGAACCAGCAACAGAGGCAAGTCCACCCGTCATAACTGCAAATAACTCAGATTTTGTCATTTTATCTAAAAATGGTCGTACAACTAATGGTGCTTCCGTTTGTCCAACAAAAATATTAGATGCCGCTGAAATCGATTCTGCCTTACTAGTACCTAATAACTTCGATAAGCCACCACCTAAGATTTTAATAAACCGCTGCATAATACCTAAATAATACAATACAGAAATAAGCGCTGAAAAGAAAATAATAATTGGCAACACATGAAAAGCAAATATCGTTCCAAATTCATCACTATCTGCTAATGGTCCAAATAAGAAGCTAATTCCTTCATTTGCATAATTAATAATATCTTGCACACGTAAAGTGAACCATTCTAATCCTTCTTTCCCTTTTTCCCATTTTAATACGATAAATGCAAAAGCGATTTGAATAGATAAACCGCCTAAAATTGTTCGTACACGAATCGACCTCTTGTTTGAAGAGAAAAGAAACGCAATAGATAATACTACAATTATGCCGAAGATACCCCACATCAAGTTCATGTTAAACACTCTCTTTCTATCTATAATTTGGACATCTTTAGTTGATTTATCCCTTTTGTCAGCATATAAAACACCGAAATCAATGTTTAATGTAATCCCTTACAAAGTGCTATGTCTTTATCATAAAGGTTAGACGTCCAACAAGTCAAATGTTTTATAAAAAAACTTGATAACATGTTCCTGTTATCAAGTTTTTTTCAATTTAAAGTATTCTTTTTCGAAATACATTAAAACTAACTTGGTCTGATCTAAAGAAGTTTAATGAATATAATATCGGCTTGTCATTCGTATCAAAATGAACTTGCTTTAGTACTAATAAAGGTATATCGGGTTCGCACTTTAAGATATGAGATATTTCTTTATGATAACCAATTGTTTTAATATCGGCCTTTGCATAACTGATTGTAATTCCTGCACTATGATGCAACGAGTCAAAGATAGATTCTCCTTGTAATGAAAATCCGTTTTCTAGTAATTCAGCAGGTATCTTGTCTATACAATAAACAAGGGGCTCTTGATTAGCAGTTCGAACTCGCTTTACGAGCATTACTTTTTCGTTTGGATTCATTTGTAATTCAGTGACATCATCTACATGTGGATCAACAAACCCAGTAAAAAGCAATTCTGTTCCAGGTTCCTTCTCTTCTCTCTTTATCATATCAGTGATACTAAACAACTCTTCAATCCCACCTGAAAAAATTGGCTTTTTATTAACAAACGTGCCAACACCGTGTTTGCGGATAATAATATTTTCCTCTTCTAATATTCGCAACGCTTCTCTTAATGTATTCCTTGATACGCGTAACGCTTTGGAGAAGTCTGTTTCTGAGGGCAAGCGTTCACCTGGCTCTAATTCGCCTTCTTTAATTTTCGTCTTTATTTGCTCAATAACAACGAGATATCGTGGTGTTTGATAGTTGTAATTCACCCTATTTCCCCCTTTATTTATATACTTTTATTCGAATACGTTTACATGTTCTTTACATTATAGCATGGATCAGAAATCTAATTAAGCTGCCTAATAAATAAAACTAAATTGAACATGCTCGCCCAAGCAAAACAACAATAAAAGCATAAGATATACTGTAGCTTTACTAAATTTATTTACGGGAGGAAAACAAAATGAGTCATTGCGGTGGGTATGGTAATTCATTTGTTTTGATTGTGGTGCTATTTATTCTTCTCATTATCGTCGGCGCTACATTCTATGGATAAAAAGAAGGAACCAAGAAGAGATGATTAAAAATCTCTTCTTTTTTATTTTTTACAGGACATCAACCCAAGAACTTTTGCCTATCTCGCATAGTATGTACGGAAACTTTTAACTAAATTACCCTATATCACTAATATAAAAATAGGAAAGGAGAAATAATATGTATAGAGATAACAATCTTTATCATTCATCTTATCCACAAAATTATCATCGAAGACCTGGATTCGGATTTGGCGGACCAT